>JAHDIA010000731.1:0-1910 GCA_020631035.1 Chitinophagales bacterium
GTTTACTTTGGAGTATCGTTTTTTGTTGGGGCAAAACTCCAATTTATTTCTCTTTACCGATGCTGCGTATTTGACCAATTTGAGTGCAACAGAAATGGTCGATCAAAGTTTCAATGCTTATGGATTTGGGGCAGGAGTTAATTTTGAGACAAACGCAGGTATATTTGGATTGAGTTATGCCTTGGGTTCTCAAAAAGGCAATCCGATTGAGTTTAGAAATGGCAAAGTGCATTTGGGATATGTAAATTATTTTTAAAAAAAAGAGGAGAAATATTTAAATTAGTTGGGTGAACTATAGTTATGCACAAACCGAGAACGAACTTTAATAATCCCCCTTCATTACCCTAGCCAAATCCCGTTTGTTGTCTTTGTTTTTGATGGTATTGCGTTTGTCGAAGTATTTTTTACCTTTGGCGAGGGCAATGTCCAATTTGGCAAATCCTCTTTCATTGATGTACATTTCGACAGGAACTACGGTCAAGCCTTTTTCTTTGAGTTTGCCTTCTATTTTTCTGAGTTCTCTTTTGGTCAAGAGCAATTTGCGGTCTCTTGTAGGCATATGGTTGTTGTACGAGCCTTCGGTGTAGTGAGAGATGTGTACATTTTTGAGCCACATTTCGCCATTTCGGATATAACAAAAACCGTCTTTGAGGTTGACTTTTGCCGACCTCACCGATTTAATTTCTGTACCTGTTAATACCATACCCGCAGTGAATTTGGTAATGAGAAAATACTCAAACTCAGCTCGTTTATTTTTTATGGATTTGGTTGTCAAACTCATGATGATTTTCTTTGTATATTTGTGTTATTGTCTGTTCTGTAAAGCAAATATACGAAAATAAGGTTCCCAAATGTTTGAAATTTTCACACTTCTTTTTTGATGGAATGATTAGAACAGAATGAATCCCTTGAACTTTTACTACTTTTGCAAGAATCAAAACATTGAATGTGACGAATCGGCAGTTGTTTTTAAATTATGTAGCGCAAACAAGCGATATGCCACTCTTATTGGAAATAGAAAGAGCCAGTGGTGTTTATTTGTATGGTCGGAAGGACGGGAAGCGGTACATTGATTTGATTTCGGGCATTAGTGTCAGCAATGTAGGGCATTGTCATCCCAAAGTGGTTAAAGCAATCAAAGAGCAAGCCGAACGCTATATGCATTTGATGGTGTATGGGGAGTATGTTTACCAACCTCAAGTACAATTGAGTAAGTTGTTGTGTGAACATTTGCCAGACAATCTCAACAATGTATATTTGGTTAATTCGGGTACAGAAGCCACAGAAGGAGCAATGAAATTGGCAAAACGTTATACTGGGCGTTCCGAAATTATTGGTTTCAAACATTCTTATCACGGAAGTTCACAAGGTGCCCTCAGCATCATAGGAGATGAATACTTCAAAACCAATTACCGTCCACTTATTCCAGGCACCCGCTCCTTGGAATACAACAATGTCGATGATTTGGAACACATCAGCGAACGAACGGCTTGTGTTTTTGCCGAGGTCGTACAAGCTGAATCGGGCATTAAACCTGCTACACTTTGTTTTTTGCAGAAGCTGCGGGAGAAATGCAATCAAACAGGAACACTCCTAGTATTTGATGAGATTCAAACAGGTTTTGGGCGGACGGGTTCGCTCTTTGCTTTTGAACAATATGGAGTTGTACCAGATATTTTATTGTTGGCGAAAGGAATGGGGGGAGGTTTGCCCATTGGTGCTTTTGTTGCCAGCCAAGAAATGATGACAGTCTTTCAAGACAATCCCTTTTTGGGACACATCACTACCTTTGGGGGAAATCCTGTTACCTGTGCGGCTGCCTTGGCAAGTTTGCAAGTTTTGTTAGAAGAGGATTGGGTCTCTCAAGTTAAATCCAAAGAACAATTGTTCCGTTCTCTTTTGGTACATCC
>JAHDIA010000731.1:2010-3213 GCA_020631035.1 Chitinophagales bacterium
AGGGTATAAATACAGTAGTGTAATCGCTATCTATGAAGTATTTATATGAAAAACTCTCCCAATTTGCAAATCTGGGAGTTGACAAGGAATTGGCTATTTCGGATGCTAGGTTGGTAAGGATTACCAATATGTATTGTTTGCTTGCAGTTTTAATGTGCGTATTAGTTGGTGCTTTCTATTTTTTTAGAATAAGCCTAGTAGAAATTGGCATATTAGCTGCCATCTCTATCTTGTTTTTGATTCCAATATATTTAAATTACAGTAAAAAACATTTTTGGGCACGAATGGCAATCCTATTGGGTAGTGTGTTAATCAATTGGGGATTGATATTGGTTTGGGGAGAAAGTGTCCATTCTGAATATAATTTGATGAGTTGTATTTTTATGTTGTTCCTCTTTTTTAAAAGAAAGTATTTAGTACAACTCATAGGGGTGGGTATTGGTTTTGCATTGTTCTTTGGAATAAAATATTTGTATGCTTCTACAGAACCCTTGTTACATTATCATTTCATTCCAAGTGAATATGAAGAGTTTATAACTTTTGCTGTGATTGTTTTGATGATTAGTGGAATGCTCAAATTTTACCAAAGAGAGATAGAAGATTCGGAAAAAGCTAGAGAGGTAATGATTGGCAAACTCAAAGACAAAAACCAAGAGTTGGAGACTTTCGCCAGTGTTGCCTCGCACGATATGAAAGCTCCTTTGCGCAGCATTCAAAGTTTTAGTAATGTCCTAAAATATTCTAACGGAAAAGTAATGGGCAAACAAGAATTGGAATGTGTAGAATTTATCGAAGATGCCAGCAAACGAATGAGCAATTTATTAGACGATTTATTAGACTTTGCCAAAGCAGATACAGCTAAGCTAGATTTGACAAAAGTAGATTTGAATGAGACAATGAGCATTGTCCAAGCCAATTTGTGGGAATCCATTCGCCAACACAATGCAGTCGTCGAATGGAAAAAACTACCCATTTTGCACATTCACCAAAACAGTATGATACAATTGTTTCAAAACTTGATTGGCAATGGCATTAAATACCAACCCAAAAATGCAACAGCTCAGCTCCTACATCAGCCTCGAATCATTATTGAGGTGCAAAAAAATAAATGTGAATATGTATTTAGCATAGCAGACAATGGGATTGGCATAAAAAAAGAACAATTGGGAAAAGTCTTTGATGTATTTACCAGAGTGTGCAGTG
>JAHDIA010000015.1:0-9057 GCA_020631035.1 Chitinophagales bacterium
TTTGATTCATAGGCACTTTTAGAAATTAAATAATAATAACACCCCTAAAACGCCTATAAATCTTAAATTATTTTTTGAAATATAAAAAACTTTATTAAAGGCAAATTTTTAACATTTGCCTTTAAATTTATTTCAAGTTTTTCTAAAAAAACACAATCCTATTTAGAATACAACGTTCTTTTCCGCAATCATTTTGCGCAAATTGATGAGTGCATAACGCATTCTACCCAAGGCAGTATTGATGCTTACATTGGTCATTTGCGAAATTTCTTTGAAACTCATATCGGCATAATGACGGAGAATGACCACTTCTCTTTGCTCTTCTGGCAATTCATCAATCAAGCGACGGATTTTGCTTTTTGCTTGATTTTTGATCATTTTTTCTTCGCCATTGTCTTCGTGGTACTTGAGTAAACTAAAGATGTCGTATTCGTCGCTGGTTGCAACAGTTGGAGTACGGCGTTTTTTGCGGTAGTGGTCAATGCATAAGTTGTGTGCAATACGCATTGCCCAAGGCAAAAACTTGCCATCTTCATAATATTTACCTCTCTTTAAAGATTCAATAATCTTTACAAAGGTATCTTGAAATATATCTTCGGCTTGCACCTCACTTTTAACAAAAAGGAGTATGGAAGTATAGATTTTACTTTTGTGTCTTCTAAGGAGTTCTGCTAAGGCAAACTCGTTGCCTCCCATATAGACTTTGACAAGCTCTTTATCAGTTAAGATCTGCATACGCATAATCAGTCAGATTTAATCTTTTAAGAATCGGTTATTAAGCGTAACAGTTTACTCGATAAAGCTGGATTTAAGTGAAGTAATAAATATTGGAATAAAAACTTTCGTCTTTTAAAGTATTTGTTGGACGAATTGAGCCTTAAAAGTAACTCAAATTTTGTTTAAAATCAAATACTGGTATATTTTTTAGAATTTTTAAAGCTTTTTTAACGCTTCTGTTAATTTATACGGAATATTTGACCATAAAGTTGGGGTTTAGATTATTAATGGATGTTAAAATGTGGGATTTAAAATTGAAAACTCAAGATTTAAAATTAGAAAATTTGGAATTGGATGTTAATCTATTCTATTCAAGATTAATATGTGGTGGTGGGATGTAGCGGTGGTAAAGCTTTGAGACGAAGATTGAGGATGGGCGAAAATACTCCGAAACGTCGGACCGCCGCCAGTAGTGGATATGGCGTGCCTATGTGGAATGTGGAGAAAAGGCATGCCTTTTCTGTACAGGGCGCTGAAATAAATTGGGAGTTATTCACGCCATAGAAGCGGATGGCGGGGAGATACCGTCATTCGTAAGCCTAGAGCGTTCCGTCCAAATCTATCAAAAAATCAATTAGATGAATCGGAGTCTTATTTTATATCTTTGTGCTATTGAATACAAAATGCTGATACATTGAATAAATTAAAAAACATTGATTCCCTTGATCCTCGACAATTTATTGTAATAAAAGGTGCGAGAACGCATAATTTGAAGAATGTAGATGTTCCCATTCCACGCAATCAGTTGGTGGTTGTAACAGGAGTATCTGGTTCTGGTAAATCGTCTTTGACCATTGATACTTTGTATGCAGAAGGTCAGCGGCGATATGTGGAGAGCTTGTCGTCTTATGCTCGTCAGTTTTTGAGTCGTATGCAAAAGCCTGATGTTGATTTTATCAAAGGTATTTGTCCTGCGATTGCGATTGAGCAGAAAGTGGCGACTAGAAGTAGTCGTTCTACAGTAGGTACTTTGACTGAAATATACGATTATTTGCGTTTGTTGTATGCTCGGATTGGAAAGACGTATTCGCCCGTCAGTGGAAAAGAGGTGAAAAAGCACAGTGTGTCGGATGTGGTAGATTTTATTTTTTCTAAGAGAGCAGGCAGTAAATTGCAATTGTTGATTCCTTTTGTGGTGGCAGATGGAAGAAAGGCAAAACAAGAGCTGGATATTTTGCTGCAAAAAGGATTTACCCGTATAGTGGTAGATGGGGAAATGGTTTATATAGAGGATGCGGAGGAGAAGGCAGTAAAAAAAGCTAAGGAAGTTTTTGTATTGATTGATCGTTTGGTTGTAAAAAAGAAAGATGAAGATTTGCGTGGACGGGCTGCGGATTCGATACAGACGGCATTTGTAGAAAGTGGTGGCGATTGCATTGTTGATTTTATTGGTGGAAAGCGTTTTGATTTTTCCAATCGCTTTGAATTGGATGGGATGTTGTTTGAAGAACCGAGCCATCAGTTTTTTAATTTCAACAATCCTTATGGAGCTTGTAAACTTTGTGAGGGTTTTGGAGCTATTATTGGAGTGGATGCCAATTTGGTGATTCCCAATAAATCTCGTTCGGTTTTTGATGGAGCTATTGCTCCTTGGAAGGGTGAGAAAATGGGTAAATGGAAAGAGCAATTGATTCGACACGCTGCTAAGTTTGACTTTCCGATTCACCGTCCCATTGCTGAGTTGAGCGATGAGCAGGTGGAATTGTTGTGGACGGGCAATGCGTATTTTAATGGCTTGAATGACTTTTTTGAAATGCTTGAAGAAAAGAGCAGTTACAAAATTGGTCATCGAGTGATGTTGTCGAGGTATAGAGGAAAAACGACTTGTACTGATTGTCTTGGTAGTCGTTTGAGAAAGGATTCACGTTATGTCAAAATTGGTGGCTTGTCTATTACGGATTTGGTGTTGCAGCCAATTAGTGAGAATGTTGAGTTTTTCAAGAAACTGAAGTTGAATAAATTTGAGAAGGAGATTGCCAAGCGTATTTTGACAGAAGTAAACAATCGTTTAACGTTTATGATGGATGTGGGATTGGGTTATTTGACTTTGAATCGTTTGTCGAGTACTTTGTCTGGTGGGGAAACTCAACGAATTAATTTGACTCGAACCTTGGGAAGTAATTTGACCAGTTCGATGTATATATTGGATGAGCCGAGTATTGGTCTCCACCCTAGAGATACTACCCGACTGATTGGTGTCTTACAATCTTTGCGGAATATGGGTAATACGGTTATTGTGGTGGAACACGAAGAGGAAATCATTCGAGCGGCTGACCATATTATAGACATTGGACCGATGGCGGGTCGTTTGGGGGGCGAAATTATTTTTAATGGCACCTCTAAGGAAATAGTCAAGAGTAAGAGTAGTTTGACGGGGCAATATTTAACAGGGAAGATGGACATTCCCCTACCCGAATATCGCCGTCAGATGGTTAACTTTATTGAATTGTTGGGAGCAAGGCAACACAATTTAAAAAACATAGATGTTAAAATTCCTTTGAATGCCATTACGGTGGTGTCTGGCGTAAGTGGATCAGGTAAAACCACACTTATCAAAGGTATTTTATTTCCTGCATTGAAACGAAAGGTTGAGGATTCTCCTATGATTGCTGGTGAACATCAAGAATTGAAGGGTGATTGGTCTACCTTGAAACAGGTAGAGTTGGTGGATCAGAATCCTTTGGGACGTTCGTCTCGTTCCAATCCTGTTACCTATGTAAAAGCTTATGATGGCATCCGTAAATTGTTTTCCAATCATAAATTATCGAAAGCGAGAGGCTATAAGCCAGGCTTTTTCTCTTTTAATATAGAGGGAGGACGTTGTGAAAAATGTAAGGGAGAGGGAGAAGTGATTGTGGAGATGCAATTTTTGGCGGATGTTCGATTGATTTGTGAAGATTGCAATGGTTCTCGTTTTAAGAAAGAGATAATGGACATCAAGGTAAATAATAAAACGATTTCGGATGTATTGGATATGACGGTGGATGAGTCTCTGGAATTCTTTAAGAAAGAGAAGGAAATATTGAAGCCTTTGCAAGCCTTATCGGATGTGGGATTGGGTTATGTGAAGTTGGGGCAATCGTCGAGTACTTTGAGTGGTGGGGAGGCACAACGGGTTAAGCTCGCCTCTTTTTTGACCAAGGGTAAAAATAGTGGCAAGGTATTTTTTATTTTTGATGAACCCACAACAGGCTTGCATTTTAATGACATCAACAAGTTACTTAAAGCGATGAATGCATTGGTTGATAAAGGGCACACGGTCCTTATCATCGAACACAATATGGATGTGATCAAATGCGCTGATTGGGTCATTGACTTGGGTCCTGAAGGTGGAGAAGGCGGTGGTCACTTACTTTGTCAAGGCACACCTGAAGACTTGGCCAAAAGCAAAAAATCTTATACAGGAAAGTTCCTAAAAGAAAAATTACATTAGTAATACATTTATTCTTTTTTGAATAAACCAAGATAAAACCGTCAATGGATTTGCACAATGTGGATGGTACAAAAACATTGATGGTTTAGGTTAGTTTTTGTTATTTTTAGTTCCCAGTTAAAAACTTAATAAAAAAACATTAGCAATATTAAATGAAAATTTAAACTTTACTTCTTCACTATTACTAAGTACTCTGTAACGTAAATTTCTATACATTTTGACTATATCTTTTCGCCCTATACGGCATCTCGTACTCGCCTTGGTCCCGACTGTCGGGACCAGGCTCCGTGCGTTCTTTGTATAGAACAAAAATTCATTACCCAAAACATCAATTTATTTAAATTACACAGTACTAAGGTTGCTTGGCCTCGATGTATTCGTCTTTTTCGAAATTGTCGGCACCAAAGCGTTCACTTTTACTATCTGCCATTAATTCACCTTCTTCAGGTAATTTTACGTGTGACCAGCATTCTCCAATTTTGATTCTATAAATCTGCATTTCGCTGATGTCAAATTGAGCGGCAATTCTTTTCCACTTTACTTTGCGTTTCAGCATTTGCTTGATTAATATTACCTTGTTTTCGTTAAGCTTGGCGTAGGTAATTTTACCTTTCTGTTTGGGACGATCAGGATTTTTCTGGGCGTGTCTCTCTTTCTCGTATTTGTCAGCCCATTGAAGGTTGTCATATTGGTTGTTCCAACGGTTGTAGTTCAAATGAATGACAAACTTTTGTTCTTCTGGACGTTCTGGTGCGGGTATAAATGCCCTCGCAACAAGTTTGTGTACAAAGAAAGTCTTTGTTGCCTTTCTTGGTTTTATGTAATGATAAAAAGTGTAATATCTTGTTGCTTTATCCAGTTTAAGAACTTCTGGTTTTCCTCCATCAACAATTTTCCTTACTCGGCCAAGATTAGAGACTTGATATTCCACATTAATAGAATCAAAAAACTCTATTATATCATCATCAGAGCTAATCTTTTCCCATTGTTCTTTTTTCTTGCTCATACAAAATTTTTTAGTTAACAAATCATACCTTTTTCATACCTTTTTACAAATTTCCTACATATCACAATATATTATCACTCATCATACAGATGTTCCTTGTTAGGTATAAAGCCAGGCTTCCCTTCTGGTCTTTATTCTTTATATAAAACATCTATTATATGGTAGTGGGATAATATTTAGCAATTACTTTTTACAAATAATTGCATAGATGTAGTTCATCTGTAAATATTTTATACTTTAAAGCACTTAAAGTACTTTAAAGATATTTCTAATTCTTTAGCATTTGAGGTCTAGTTAGAATGCTATTCTAATAATGGTAGGCTTAAATTATTCCCAGTTGTATTTAAGCATTTTCTCCATTTTATCAGTTATTCATCATCCAAAATAGTATATTTTTACTAAAAAACCTCATTTTTTGAATAAAAGTAGGTGAAATATTCTTTTTTAACAATATTCAAGCTTAATCTAATATAAAATTGAATTGATTTATTGTGTGTAGTTGTTTGACCTCTCTCTTGTTTATTAGAGTGTAAAGGATGTGATAAGTAACATTTATTTGAGAAAAACAGTATAAACTTCTATTCTAAATCAAGGATTTAAGCTTAAATTGAATACTTTTGTGAGCTATCAACTTAGGAGTCTACTACTCCTATATCCAAGTAATAAAATGTAAGCGTTTATGGCCGATACAAATAAAAAGAGTTTTTTCACCCCTGAAGAAGAAAGCAAAATCATCAATGCCATTCAAGAGGCAGAACGTCAAACATCGGGTGAAATCAAGGTCCATGTTGAGGAACATTGCTACATAGACCTTTTGGATCGGACATCAGAAGTATTTGCAAAACTCAATATGCACGAGACAGAATTGCGCAATGGTACGCTTATCTATATTGCAATGACCGACCATTTGTTCGCCATTATTGGTGACATTGGTATCAATAGAACTGTTGAGGAAAACTTTTGGGATGAGGTTCGAGATTTGATGGAAAAACATTTCAAAGAAGGAAATATTGTTACTGGTATCAGTTTGGGCGTCTTAAAAATAGGAGAAAAACTCAAAAAATATTTTCCTTACCAAGATGGCGATGAAAACGAACTTACAGATGACATTTCCTATAGCTAACATAAGGCTAGGGAACTATCCATTGCAAAAATTTCCTTTTTAGGATAAAAACTCTTTGATTGTTGTCTCAACTCTTGGATATGAAACAGACTACTCTTTTTACACTATTACTACTATTTGGTCTACAGGGCTTTGCCAAAGATGTACCCGAAAAACTTTCCAAAAGAATGGTACATGATTATGTAGACTTTTTCAATAATCAAGATGAACGAAGGATTGAAGAGAAGCTCAGGGAATATGAAAAGGAAACTTCTGTTCAAATTGCAGTGGTAGTGGTGGAACCTTTTAAGGGAAATGATAACGACCACGCAACATATGCTGCCGAAATTGGAGAAGCTTGGGGCGTTGGACAAGGAGAAGGATTTGACAATGGTGTTGTCATTCTTTTAGACCCTACAGATGTACAAGGACAGCGACAAGTATCCATTGCCACAGGTTATGGAGTTGAAGAACACATTCCAGATGTCATTGCCAGTCGGATTGTTCAAGAGGAAATCATTCCTAGGTTTAAACGTGGGCGTTTTGCCGATGGTATTATGGCGGCTGCCAATAAAATTGAAGGTTATCTGACTGGTCGCTTCTCTGCTAAAAATCGCACCAATGCCAGCGATGGTGATTTTGGCATTCCCTCACCCATCTTATTTTTCTTTGCCATTTTATTGGCGTTCATTTTGCTTTCCATCATTTTTGGTGGTAAAAACAACAAACCTCCTACAACTTACGACCGTAGTGGTCGCCATAGACGTATTCCTCCACGTCGTCCTAGAACCATTATCATTAACCGTCCTAGTCGTGGTGGTGGCTTTGATTGGCGTGATTTCTCTCGTGGTAGTGGTGGTTTTGGTGGCTTTAGTGGTGGCGGTTCTAGCTCTGGCGGTGGCTTCAGCGGTGGCGGCGGTTTTGGTGGCTTCGGTGGTGGAAGTTTTGGTGGTGGTGGTGCTACTGGGAGTTGGTAGTAGTGCTTTGGGGCAAGTATGATTGAAAATTCAAGATTCAAAATTTCTTGGTGGTTCGTGTTTTTCACCACGGATTTACACAGATTTTTTCATCACAGATTTGTACGGTTTTTTCTTCACAGATTTCCTATTTAATTTTTTGTGTTGGTGGGGAATTTTAAAGAGGAACGACGAAGGACAAAAAATGGCGACATTATGCCCGATAGGAGTTACATACCATGTATGACGGATAGCGGGGACACACGAACAGACGCAGCTTAGAACATTCCATACAAAATAAAAAAACCACCATTCAAGACATCTTCCGAATGGTGGTTTGTACAAAATATCAATTCTCTTGGATCTAAATTACTTTTGTATGATGAGTCGTTTTACTACTCGCTCTTTAGCACTGGTCAACTCTAGTAGATAGTAGGCATTTTCTAAATGTTGTACATCCAATTGTATAAATGGTGTATTGGCTTCCAACATCCACTGTTCGATTAGGCGACCTTCGAGATTGTAAAGCTGAATGCTTGCCTCGGTTTCGTCTAAATGTTCAATGGATAAGTTAACAATGCCATTGCTTGGATTGGGATAGAGTTGCATTGAGAGCGCAGGAGTGATTCTTTCCTTCTTGTCTGCCTCTTCGGTTTCCCCTACTGGTCTACCCATTGGGCAGGTCCATTGAGTTGTTGGTGTAGTCAATCCATAGGCAGTCACACAACTAAAGCCTGGAGCATCGGTACAATACAATGTTCCATCTCCCAAATACAAAGTTCCTCCATCGGTGGTTTGAACATATATAAAGGCGTAAGTTCCTTGATCGTAGACAGTGATGCTACTTCCTGTACAATTGCCTTCATCTATCAAATTGCTCAACCAAGGATAATCGGTGAAAATAGGATCGGTATTTTCTCCTCCTGAGGTATCTCCACAGTTCCAAGTATCGCTTGCTGCCCCTAGCCCGTACGCAGTGACACAGCTAAAGCCTGGAGAATCGCTACAATAGAAAGTACCGTCGCCTAGATACAAATTGCCTCCATTGGCGGTTTGAATGTAGATGAATACATAAGTCCCTTGGTCATAGACATTGATGCTTGTCCCTTCGCAGTTGTTTTGGTCTACTAAGTTGTTCAACCAAGTGTAGGTGTTGAATATTGGGTTGTTGTTTTCACCTGAATTGCCTCCACATTCCCAAGTAGTTGTTGGGCTGCTCAAACCATAGGCAGTTGTGCAGCTAAAGCCTGGGCTATCGGTACAATACAATGTTCCATCATCTAAATACAAACTTCCACCTTCATTTGTTTGAATGTAGACAAAAACGTAGGTTCCTTGATCGTAAATATTGATGATGCTTCCTTCGCAATTGGTTTCGTCTATTATATTACTCAACCAAGGATAGTCAGTGAATACAGGATCAATGTTGTTGTTACCGCTGTTACCATCGCAATCCCATTCGTCTGTTACCGCTCCCAATCCGTAGGCTGTTACACAGCTAAATCCTGGGGAATCGGTACAGTATAAAGTACCATCGTTTAGGTACAAACTTCCACCTTCATTTGTTTGAACGTGAATGAATGCATACGATCCTTGATCGTAAACGGCTATGCTTGTGCCTTCGCAATCGTCTTCATTAACCAAGGTGTTGAGCCAAGGGTAATCCATAAAAATAGGATCAGAATTGTTGTTGGAATAGGTACAGCTTTGGTCTTCACAGTTGGCGGTTGGGTTGTAGTTGTCTGCGGCTGGATCGGTACAGCCTGTTACTACGACCATTGCT
>JAHDIA010000015.1:9157-19809 GCA_020631035.1 Chitinophagales bacterium
CATCGTTAACAGCTTCGGGATTGTAGTTGGGTGCGCAAGGATCGGTACAACCTAGCTCGCCTGGTCCAGGAACACAATCAACTATGGCATTAGAAAATGTGATGTTACAATTAGGGTCAGTAGGAGAGGCAATGGTATAATTATAGCCTTCCTCACTTGCATTGAAAGGACCAAATGTAATTGAGTTGACACTTACTGTAATCGTTTCGCCTCCTATATTATCCGTTATATTGTATTCGGTTTCTGAACCTTGAAAAACAAGCAAAACCGTAAATTCTACTGAACCTGGCGAACATATTGCAGTCGCTTGTGCTTCCAAGTCACATTCACTAAAATTACAAGAGTCATCATCACAAGTGGCATTGGGATTGTAATTGCTGGCATTGGGGTCGGTACAACCCAATGTGCTGACACTACTGAGAACACAAGCACAAGTATTGGTATCCCAAACTGTTAGATTTCCTTGGGTACAATCGTTGTTGCAGCTAGTATCATAAGGTTCACAACTTCCATCATCTTCTATGGCAGAGGCGTCATAGTTGGGGGCACAAGGATCGGTACACCCAATTCCACTACTAAACTCACATGAGCCGTCATCACAAAGTGCATCAGGATTGTAATTGGGCGCATTGGTGTCTGTACATCCTACTATTGAATAGTTTAATCGAATACTAGGATCTCCTGTATAAATAGCTTCGTTGCTAACAATGCGGATACCATCGTCATTGGGATCGTGAATATCTTGGATGGTGTGCATTACATTTTGCCCAATACTTTCTCCATAATACTCACTAGATAAGTTGCTGAGTAATTCTGTTGTATAAATATTTAAGAAACTAGGGCTGACCAATCCAAGGCTGCCTAAGTAAGCAATGGCTCCTCTGTTGTCTTCAAGGACATAATCTTCAGCCATAGTGTTTTGCTCTTCAAAGTCATTTATTTTTCCTGTAAAGGGAGCATTGGAAATGATGAAAGGATATTTGCCTTCATTGTTGTATGTACTAGGATGTTGAAAATCGAATTGCCAGTAGTTATCAAAAGGGACAGAATGCCCAACATAATTGACCAAGGATACTCCTTCTTCCAATACTGTTTGTACTTGTGGATTGGCAACATAGTTGTTTGTTTCCCCTGGTGGAACTTCTCCAGATATGTCTTGTAATTCTGCCACTACTTCATAATTAAGTTGTGGTCCAGTGATGATGTCTTTGTAAGCATCAAGCAACTCTTGGTAGTCATCTGTTTGTGGCTGCCCCCAACCTTTGGCAATGTGTAATGCATTGTTCATCCATGCTCGGTCTTCTAAATTGTTGCAATCGTTGACTCCATTTTGCCAGGCTTCGTATTCTTCTACTTTGTCTAGGTAGGCTCTGAGTTCATCGGCATTCTTAGCAGGCACTCGTCCAACCGCAACCAATGGGTAATAGTCTTGAGTGTTGGCAGTTGTAAACATTAGGTCAGAAGTACTAAACCCATAAGATTGTACCAAACAAGCATCAAAATTATCTTCGTTGAATCTGGTTCTGTCATAGCGAACTGCCTTGCCCAATAAGAGTAGATGCTCAGGTGTAACACTCCAGTTGTTTAGAGCATCAGCGACAAAAGCTTGAATTGCCATTGGATGTTTCTCAATTCCCCAAGCATATTGATCGTTGAGTTCGTTGATGTCTGCGATTACTACTTGGTGGTTGCCACCTGCTTCAGACTCACGATAGTTTTGGTAACGGGCTACTTGGTCTGTACCCGTTCTCAAACTTGGGTGGGCAATCATAATCAAATTGCCTTGATTGAGAGCATTTGAATAATCTGTAAAGTTACGTATCTCTAAATCACCAATCTCACTAATTGATTCACTAGAAGTAATAAAAAACTGTCTTTGGGTTTCGCCAGTGGGTTCTAGTTTAAATTTGTAAACACCATTTTCTAGTATTGGCTCAATGCGTAATCCACTACTGAGGTCATATAAAATGGGGGTGCTGCCTCCTTCAAAATCGCTGACCTCAAAATATTTGCTTTGGTCAATGTTGAGTTCAAAAGTAAAGCTAGTCGCATTGTCAAATTTAAATTGTCGAGGATAAGTAATTGAGCAGTAAGCAATAGAATATCTTGTCTCATATGGAAATCCATTGTCTACCCCATCAATGGCTTTAAAGTCAATTTTTGTTTCGGTTGTTTCAAAGACTGGATGTGGTTCTGTTTCTATGTCGCTTAATGGCAAATCGAATTGATAAGACTCTACATCAAAGCGGCTAAAAATTTCATCTACATACACATTATCGTTAACACTGACTTCGATGTGTTGATTGTTGATGACTCCTGTTGATTTACTACGTCCAACCACTCTTGTTATCACTTGGGCCTGTTCTGCTGCGTCAGCATAGAGTGCTTCTGTTGGGACTCTAATGCCAAAAGGCGTATTGACTCCTACAGGTGGAAAGTCTGTATTGTCTCTGATAAGGCTACTAACCCATCCTTCGCCTTGGTCAAAGGTGGCAAAATAACTAAACGCTTCACCTATAGAATATGGCTCTCCAAAATGAAAAGTATTGTTGGTCACTTTGACTGAGGTGTACATAAAATAATCTTCAGGAGCAGTTACATTGCTGAGGTCATTGACGGCTGGGGTGATGCGTTCGTAAGGTCCTGTATTGTCTGAAACTAGAAAGTAGGTACTTTTATCAGAGAACAAGCTGCTAAATGTTTGCAATTGTTCATCGGGACTGGCAAAGAGTTGGGTATCGAATGTTCCGTCGTTTTTTTGTCCGTAAAACTCGATGTAGTCAGAGGCTGTAAATGTTTCGTTGGTACTTACATAAATGGGAATTTGTTCGCCTTGGTAAAAGAGTTTGAAATTGGCTCCTTCAAGATTCATTCCTGTGGATTCCAAGCTAGCATAAGGAATGCGGTAAATACCTGTTTCTTCCACCTGAAACTTGTAATAGGTTTGAGAAAAATCAATCCAGTTATTGACATTGCTTTGAGCATTGCCCATAAAGCAAAATGTCATTAGGATTGTTAGTATTAATATTCTCTTCATTCTAAAAAATTTTTTAGGGTTAATTGTTTTCGTTCTTTTACCACAAATATCACCTCAACTTGGTCTAAAGGCTAGTACACTTTAATGCATTTGTACTAGCTTGCGTATTGCTTTAAAGCCACCCATTGTTTTGTACAAAATTGATTATCAAGGTTTTAGGAAGTCGTTTTTAAACACAAAATTTGTCATTTCAATCTATCTCATAGACAAATTCAAGCTTGTTTGATGCTTCAAAGTTCATTTAAAACGATTTAATATCCAAGCACAATTTTTTTGTTTTTTCGAGTTGTTTTAAGAACTAAACTTGAGAAAACACAAGCTTAAACTATTCATTTTCAACATTTTAACACGAAAACTATTTCGATTGTTTTCATGTCAAAATTGGATGTAAGGACTTTTTTATTCGTTCTTTGATATTTTGTAGAAGCGTATCATTTACCTATTTTAGAGAGTGACGACGGAGAATTAAGAGTTGCGACTTTATGCCCGATAGTAATGTAAAGCCCACAGCGGAGTTTCGGCAGGCTCAGCCACCTTTGTGGTTAAACTTTCGTTTTGGGTTTTTGCTCAATGAGCCTGTCAAACTGAAGCGAGGACTTGGAATGTATAGCGGGGACACAATTTCAAACGAAGCCTTTAACGTTCCATCCCATTTAATCATAAATCAATAAAAGGAAGCAAATCCACCACTTGACTGAGTATCAAGTGGTGGGGAATTATGCAAAAACACCGTATATAACTCATCTTTGTAAGATGGTTTTTTGAATTGTTTGTTTTTGGGGTGTCTGAATTATTAAAAGGTAAGTTCCATTGGGTACATCCCTCAAATTGATGGAATGTTGTGTGTGTTGAGCTTGTTGTATTGCATTGTGCTTTTTAATGGTCTTGCCCTCCAAACTGTAAAGGGTGATGTCAATGTTTGATTGTGGTTTGGCATTGATGGACAAATATGTTGTACCTGTACTTGGATTGGGATAGACTTTGGCAAATTCGTCTGTATTGTCTGCCAATTGTTGAGCGGATGTGGTCATACACATTTCGCAACTTCCGTCCTCTTCGGTGACAGCTAGGTTAAAATTGGGTGCGCAAGACTCTGTACAGCCTCTAATGACAATCGCATCAAGGCAATCTCCCACATTATTTTTGAAAGTACGTTGGCAGTCGGTCTGACCATCTATGGCAATGGTGTAATCATACAAATCTTCCTTGGCAAAGGGACCATACAATACCGTTCCTCCACTAAGCGTCTCGCTACTTCCTGTTTGATTGTTGGTAATGAGATAAGCTTGTTCTGTGTCTTCAAAGGTGAATACCACAGTGTAGGTTCCTGTTGTTTTATCACAGACTGTTTCTTTTATGACGTTGATTGGAGGACAGGTGGGAGCCAAGCAAGAATCATCCTCGCAATTGGCAATGGGATTGTAATTGCTCGCATTGGGATTGGTACAACCTTTGGTAGTAATGCTAATTAATTGGCAACTACAAGTAGTTTCATCCCATTCGGTCAAATTGCCTTTGCTACAATCATCATTGCAAGTTTTGTTGTAAACTTGACAGCTTCCGTCATCCTGGGTCGCATTGGGACGATAGTTGGGAGCGCAAGGATCGGTACAACCCATTCCATTGTATTGGCAAGTTCCGTTGTCGCAAAGTGCCTTGGGATTGTAATTGCTCGCACTGGCATCGGTACAGCCTTGATCTTGATTGAGGTCATTTAGTTTGATACTTGGGTCCCCTGTATAAGCAAACTCATTGCTGATGAGTGCTTGAAGTGTATTGTTTGAATCGTGTTGCTTTTGAATGGCGTACAATACATTTTGTCCAATGCTTCGATTGGGGTGATTGTAGAGTTGGTTGAGGACTTCGGTGGTATAGAGATGCAAAGAGGAAAATTTACTCAATGTAGTAGAACCTAAAAATCCGATGGCTCCTCTGTTTTCACGCAATACATAATCCTCTGCCATTGAGGTTTGATCGGCAAAAGCATTGACTGTTCCTACAAAGGCCGAATTGGAAATGATAAAGGGATATTTGCCCTCATTGTCATAATTGTTTGGGTGTTGCAAATCGAATTGCCAATAGTTTGCGTAGGGCGAGGAATGCCCAAAGTAATTGATAAGTGCTACACCTTCCTCTATAATGCTTGGCACTTCTGGAGCGGGGAAATACCAATTGGTTTCACCACTAGGAATCGGTCCTCTTGTATCTTGAAGACTTTTGACTAATTCATAATTCAAATTTTCTTGGGTGATGATGTTTTCATAAATATCTAGGTAATTTTGAAAGCCATCGGTTTGTTCCTCTCCCCAACCTTTGGCAATATGGAGTGCCTTGTTCATCCAAGCTCTATCTTCTAGATTGTTACAATCATTGGTTCCATTTTGCCAGGCTTCGTACTCTTTTATTTTGTCCAAGTAGATGCGTACTTGATTGCCATCTTTGGCGGGAATTCGTCCAATGGCTATTTGTGGGTAATAGTCTTGGGTTGTTGTTGTGGTAAACATTAAATCGGATGCGGTGTAGCCATAAGATGGAATGAGACAGGCTTCAAAAGCTGTTGGATTGTTTTTAAGGTCATTGTATCTTACACCTTTGCCCAGCAACAATAAATACTGAGGATTGCTGTCCCAATTTTGAATGGCATCATTGACAAAGTTTTTGATGGACATTGGATGCTTTTCGATTCCCCAAGCATATTGGTCGTACAATTCATTGATGTCTGCCATGATTACTTGCTGATTTCCTCCTTCTTCGGATGAACGGTAGATTTCATATTGTTCTACATAATCAATGCCTCCCTTTCGCAATTCAGGATGGGTAATGATTATAAAATCGCCTTGATTGTTTGCTTGGGAATAGTCGGTAAATTGGCGTTTGTTCAGTTCGGTGATTTCCTGAATGGCTTTACTTGCCGTAATAAAAAATTGTCTTTGTGTTTCTTCGGTGGGTTCTAGTTTGAATTTATACAAATCATTTTCTGTGACAACTTCTATACGTAGTCCACTGCTTAGGTCATAAAGAATGGGATTACTGCCTCCTTCAAAATCGGATACCTCAAAATATTTATCTCCATCAATGTTGAGTTCAAAGGCAAAAGTGGGGGTGTTGTCAAATTTAAATTGTCGGGGATATTTTAGGGAGCAGTAGGCAACAGAGTATTTGGTTTCGTAGGGAATAATATTGAGCACACCATCCCAAGCTTTGAAATTGATTTTGGTTTCGACTTCGCCTGTAATGGGATGAGGTTCTGTTTCGAGCACATCAAGGGTCAAATCAAATTGGTAGGTTTGGGTATTGAAGCGGCTAAAGAAATCGTTTACATAAACATTGTCATCAAGGCTTATTTCAATCTGTTTGTCGTTCCAGACACCTGTTGATTTATTTCGTCCTACGACTTTGGTTTCCAAACTTGCAGTTTCGCTTGCTTCGGTATAAACTGCCTTTGTTGGAATTTTAAAATCTATTCCTGTATTTTGACCAACTGGTGGTAGCTCGCTCATATCTTGAATAACTGAACTGACCCAACCCTCGCCTGTATCGAAATTTGAGAAATATCCAAAGGCTCCTTGTTCGCTATAAGGTTTGCCAAAATGGAAGGTATTGTCTGTGATCAAAACGGACTCGTATATAAAATGTGTTTCGGGATTGCTTGCATTCTCAATATTGTTTTCGCTTGGGAGTATGCGTTGGTGTTCGCCTGTATTGTCGGATACTAGAAAGTAGGTGCTTTTATCGGTAAACAAACTGGTGTAGTCTTGGGCTTGGTCATTGGGTGTTGCATACAATTGGGTGTCAAAAGTTCCATCGTTTTTTTGTCCGTAAAATTCGATATAGTCTGGAGTGGTAAATGTTTGGTTGGTGCTGACGTAAATGGGAATTTGTTTGCCTTGGTAAAAGAGCTTAAAATTGGCTCCTTCTAAATTGATGCCTGTTACCTGTAATGTGGTGTAGGGAATTTTGTAAATACCTGTTTCCTCCACCTGAAATTTATAGTAGGTTTTAGAAAAATCAATCCAATCATTGACATTGTTTTGGGCAGTGAGCAAGGAACTGAATAATAAGCAGAGCGTCAATATTGTTTGTTGTTTCATTTGAATGCTGGTTTGTGATTTTGAATCAAAAATCGGGCAATGCTTGTATTTATAAAAAAACATTTTTGTTGATTTGTCCGAGGCTTTTGTAGAAGAAATTAAATTTTAAATTGCTGTAAATACTTATTTTATAGCGTGTTGGGTACTGATATTGTGTGGTGAAATGTCGAAGATAAATGTAGTGATTGGTTGATTGGGTTGATTGAGTTGATTGAGTTGATTGAGTTGATTGAGTTGATTGGGTTGATTGGTTGATTGGTTGATTGGTTGATTGGTTGATTGCTTTAATTAGGTTGATTGGGTTGTAGCTTTGAGACACAATCAACTTAAATACCTAATTGCAATTATGGTGCAACGTCATTGACTCTGAGGCTACGTCCAATCTGGTTAGCCAACGCATATTTTTGGCTGCGTCGTAAATTTCATCCGTCCGCTCGTCCTGCGCTTTTTAATTGATTAAAAATTTATACATTGATAAAATGTTAAAATGATTGTGCATTTGTGATTACAATGTAAATGCATTACCTTTACGTGTACGAATTGTGGAACATAAATCAACTTCATTAAAAAGCATTTTTATAAATGCTGATTGTATGCTTCTTGTTTGTCTGTTGTCTTTATCTTTGTCCAAACATCATTTTGTCCTTTGGCAAAAATTGTCCAAGAACTCATCATTTTAATTTGTTATGGCAGATCATCAACTGGAGCATCATGAGGTGGAACAAGTGATTCAGAAATTTCCTATTTGTATATTGGCAAATGATTTTAGTGTGCCTATGAATGTAGGCAGTTTGTTTAGGCTCGCCGATGCCTTGGGAATCTCTAAAATTTATTTGTGTGGTAGTTCGCCCGTTCCACCCAATCGAAAAATAAATAAAACCGCTCGTTCGACTGTCAAATATGTGGATTATGAATATGTGGAAGATCCAATGACGGTTGTAGAGCAATTGAAAACTGATGATTACACAATTGTCAGTTTGGAAATTACTCAAGCGAGTGTAGATATTAGACAATTGCAAATTGCGCCTTCGCAAAAAGTGTGTTTGATTGTTGGGGCAGAGAGTGAAGGCATTCGACAGGAATTGCTGGACCATTCGGATCAAGTGGTACACATTCCAATGTTTGGACACAATTCGTCTATGAATGTGGCAACGGCTACGGCCATTGCTCTTTTTGAAATTGCGAAATTTTTTTCTTCTATTTCTGGAACGTCGCAATAAGTGAATTGATGCAATCAATTTCCTTTGTAAATGTTCCTATAACCGCAATGAGGGAACAGACTTAGTTCTTGGTACCTTAATGAGTCGTGATGTCATTGCACAAATTTTGTATTTATGAGAGAAACAGAAAATTATACAAGTGGCGGGGGTCACGAGTTAAACTTTGCTATTTATACACGCACCATTGGTAAAGAAAAGGCAAAGACAGATTATGTGCTACAGCACAAAATCTATGGTGTTGAAACGGCTCATATTACCTTACACCCAGATGGAAGGGTGAATTTTCATTCTGGTAAAACAGAGAAATACCTGCAAGAAGCTATTGACAACCGTTTATTTGGTTATAGTCCCTCCCCATCTAAAAGATTAGAAGAGTTTTTGGATAAAATTTCCTAATAACTTCTAATGTCTCTTTTTAAAAGATAAAAAGGCTCTTTGCTTTGCAAAGAGCTTTTGTTTTACATCTTCAATTATCAAGTTATCATCCTGAGCCCTCTTTCAATGTTTTAAAAAACTGTACACTCCCTGTCCATGATTTTATACATGGTTTTTCAAACTACTTCATTTTGTTAGGCGGACAAATCCATGTACCATACACCCCTGACAATCAGTTTATTACAAATAAAAATATCTTTCCTCTCTCCTGTTTTTTGTTGTTTTGGCATCATTCTTGGCTTTGTATAGGCAGCCAAGTAATTGATTATTTACCTACAAAAAACTATGAAGTTATGAAACCTCTTCGCATTCTTTCTATGCTGGTATTGCTATTGGTCATCAATCTTAATTTAGATGGCAAGCCCGTTGGTATAAGCTATTCATCTGCTTCTTGGGATGAAGTCTTATCAAGTGCAAAAACCAACAATCAACCCATATTTGTAAAGACTTATGCCAGTTATTGTATGCCTTGTAAAATGATGGACAAGGATGTATTTCCCGACCCAAACGTTCAATCTTTATACAACAATCATTTTATCAATTTTAAAGTAGATATGCAGTCTCCTTTAGGTGATATTTTTAACCTAGCATACAATGTTTCTGCTATTCCTGATTTGTTGTTCTTTAGTCCTAGTGGCGAAATCATTTTGCGTGCTACGGGCGGCAAGACCAAGAATGAAATCATTGAATTGGGCAATCAGGCATTAAGTTTATTAAAAGAAGATGCGAGAGAATTAGTATATACGACAAGTACCCCTGCTTATCCAACAGTAAGTTTTACTGCATCAACTAAGCCTATAATACCATTAACTCAATCTAGCACTTATACAATAAGCAATCAAGATGCTTCAAACACGATGATCAATGCTGCTCAACTCCCTATTTCTACCCTCTCAAGCATTGATCAAGTGGATTTCATCACCACTGGTGATTTTAAAATGAAGCCTATCAAGCAACTTTTGAAAGAGGTGGATACCTATTATCAAGAAATGAGTAAACAAACAGCTTTGAATAGGTTAGAAGAAGTAGCCAAAATGACGGTGATACAGGCCGCTGAGAAAGAAAGCATCAATTTATTGAAAAAGAGCATAAAGATTGTTAAGAAATCAGATTTGCCCAATAAAAAAGATTTGAAGCGTGAATTGTTGGTGATGTACAATGGCGAAACAGAGGATTGGGTATTGTTTACCAAGAATATGAAGCAGTACTTGAAAAAAACAGAAGATCCTGATATTGAGATGGTTTTAGAATATACCAACAAACTAAACACCAAAGTTTTTCATCCTAAAATCATTAAAGCTGCTTGTAAATGGATGGCTCAACTTGAAAAAAACTACAAAAATGTTGATATATATTTGACACACGCCAAACTTCTGATGCAAATAGAACAATATCCAAAAGCAGAGAAAGTTGTTAATAAAGCAATCAAATTGGCAAAAAAGCAAGGTCAATCTATTGAAAACTGCCAAGTAGTTATGCGTCAGATAGCTTACTACAAGTAGTCAAACGACAAACTTGAATATTTTAACGTTTTTATAAGACTTTTACCAAACTAAATTCGTAGAATATTCATTAATAAAAATAAGCGAGTAGTTGTTTTTCCATAGTGTCTCCAGTTGCAAAATGTGTAACTGGGGACTTTTTTTATACCCCTACTCTATTGTGATACCCTATCTTTCTAGATTAGACTTATTCTTCCTCATCTGTCTTTGTATAGTATCCTTCTTCTAAAATTTTGCTCCTCACTTTTTCGACTACTTGATAACGGATGGATTTTCCTTCTTTCAAATTGTTCCGAATTTTGGTAGATGAAAGTTGAATAATGGGTGTCTCCAACTTTTGAATATTTGTGTGTCCATCAAAACGATC
>JAHDIA010000732.1 GCA_020631035.1 Chitinophagales bacterium
AAAGCAAGATCGCCGTATTACTTGGCATCTCCAGAAACACGATTATTCGTTGGGTAAAAAAAGAAGGATTAGCCGATCATCCCACATTAGAACAAGTCGAAAAGCATCGCTCAATGGGATTAAAAGCAAGCCAATCAGCCCGCACCATCAAAAGCAATAAAATGACTCCTTTATTGACAAGAGCCGATATAATGAAGCTATTTTATGACGGAGCAATTGAAGATACTACTATTAAAGAGGTCAAAAAATGGTATCAAAAACAAGCCAAAAAATCAATTAAGTAACCTACAAATGAAACGCTATGGATATAATAGAATTTAGCCGCCAATGTTTACCACCTGCCATTTTACGAGCTTACAATGAGCAGGTGTTATACAGCAACGATTTTGGAACGTGGCAGTATTTTTTCAGTCAGGCAGTTGAGCAGGATGATGAAAGTATCTTGAATCAGATAACAGGAGAATCTAGTGATACAATGACTTGGCTCAAATATAATTGGGCTGTCTTGGTGAATGCTTTTACAGACCCGTATGAAACCGTCAGCAATTTTGACGATGATGGATGTGTTTACACCTATACCGTAAAGACGTTTCAATCAGCTAATTTTCCAACTTGGAAGGAGCAGTCAAGCTGGATGACAGGAGCCTATCAAAAAGCGATTGAAAAGTATAATGTCACCATCTTTAATGAACCCAAACCAATTTACCAACCCTTAAAAAAAGTTGTATGATCCACCAATTAAGCCGAGCCGATTTAAACAGATTTACCGATTTAGGAGTCTTTTTTGATAAAACAGGGCATTACTTAGCCTTAGAACCCTTTGAAGGCGGACCCAAGAAAAACGCCCAACATCAAGAAATGATACTGAACCTATACGGACCCGACAGAGGCGTTGAAATAGACGTAAGCATCTACAAAAAGCAATATTGTAGCCCCGATATATTGGAGCATAATAAGCAGCAATTTGATAAGATTTGGAAGTATTGGAAAGAGGAAGAAGCACATTTTGACCAACAGGAAGCCGATAGATTAGACTGGGAGCGACATTGTGAGAAACAAGCCAGAGACAGACAAGCAAGGAAAGAGATTAAGCAGTTTTCAGATTCAGACAAACGAGAAGAAAGAGTCCAATTAGGGCAAGGATAAGCGATATTTTACACACCTATTTTCAATTAGAATTAAAGTTATAAACGCAGATTAAAGGCAGTAATTGAGGAACTGCCTAGTGGAAGAACTATATCTGCATCAGTGAGAACGTCGGGCAAACATAATGGGGATTTTAGAGTCTCGGCGTTCTCTTTTTTAACCCAAAACAAACCAACAAAAATGAACAATCCATATACCGAATTTTGCAAAGAAAAAGCCAAAGACATTGGAGAAATGACGGACCGTATTATTGAGTCGGAACACAATCCATTCACGCAGGAACACTATAAATACATCTTTGAAGCCGTTGCAAGACGAGTGTATTTGACCGAAGTATTCAGAGAAAAAGAAGTTGCATTTATAGCATTCACAGGAGAAAACTTTTTAGGGCGAACCGTTCTAAGAAACGAAAAGACCTTGAACAATTCACCTCTAAATGAAGTGCTTTGTCATCCCTTAGATTTTCGATTTTCAAGGATTGTACCAGGACGAGGCATCCAAGATGAAACCATCAATTTATTAGCCTTGACCAACTTCAAGTACATTATCAATATGACCAATCCCTTGTGTGAATGCATCCTTTTATCAATGGATTTTGAAGGTGAAGTCAATATAAAAGGGCGGTTTTTGATGTCAGAGATTGCCACAAGAAAAGAGATAGAAGTTTTCAGAATCAGCACAAAAGACTCTTTAACTTATACCATCCCAGAGGTTGTGGAATATGAAGAACTCAACCCACCTTTGAAAAGTTTGCAACGTCAAGAAACGGCGCAAGTATAGAACATTAATTTACTCACTTAAAAAAATAGATACTATGTTAGTTGAAGTTAATTCAAAAATCATTTTAGGGATAGAAACCAGTCCTCAAGAACTTACAGAAAAACAACTCCAAGAGCAGATTGAAGCAAGAAAAACAGCAAAGAAGCTATTTCATAATGAAGAAATTGCAGATGGAGATATAGAAGTAGATGTACCCATTAGACCAACTAAACTAAGGTTTATTTTTTCAGATGATCGCAAAAGATTAGAGTTGACGATTGAGGAATTTGAGATTATTGAGAAGGCGGTCAATAAGGCAAGAAAAGATAAGGTAGAGATGACTGTAAGAGATTATGAAGAGTACCAGTATTAGAAAAGCAATAGTTGTTTTACTATTTCTATATAAGTTTTTATTCAACAAAGGCGGCTTTGTAGCGAGAGTCGTCTTTTCTAAATTCACTTAAAAAAATAGATACTATGTTTACCACATCAGACAGTATAAAAGAACTCTCCAAAGCCCTTTCCAAATTTCAAGGAGAAATCAAAGACCCGAAAAAAGACGGGAGTGTCAGATATAAAAGCACCCAATTCGATTATGCGACATTGGGCGAAATACTGAAAACCATTAGAAAACCCCTTTCTAAAAATGGACTATCCATTGTCCAAATGCCGATAGAAGCAGGATGGGTTATTACTCGCATTATGCACCATTCGGGGGAATGGATTCAAGGCAGTACCCAAATTCCTCCCAAGAACAATGATCCACAAGGAGTAGGATCAGTTATCACTTACGCCAAACGTTATGCGCTGTGTTCTCTTTTAGGTATTTGTGGGGAAGACGATGACGATGGACAACGGGGAGCAGCCAAACAAAACACCAAACAAACAAATTCTGTCACCCCAGTAGCTGAAAGAAAAGCCCCAACTACTGAAAAAGAATGGGCGGTAGCCATTGCCGAAGGATGGTATCAGATAAAGCAATTAGACGACTACGAAGGACTTATAAACGCAATAGATGGCGGAGATGTAGAATGGATGTATGGGAAGTTATTTGGAAGCGTCCTTCTTTTGAAAGCACCCAACAAGTACTATTTATATCTTTTAACCAGTAAAGAGATAGAATCCTTTAAGAAAAAATATTTTACAGATATACCAGGTCGAAGCACCTAAACCCCTTCCATTTATCCAGGCTATTTTATCACCTAAAAATATACAAGTATGGAAGCTGAAAAACAGCCCAAAGGAAAGAAGAGTGTAAAGCTTTTGATTGCGGATCGTTGCCAAGACAGAGCCTT
>JAHDIA010000733.1 GCA_020631035.1 Chitinophagales bacterium
GCTGAACAATTGATGGGACAATTAGAATTTTTCTGGAAAATCATTCCCGATTTAAAATGGGAACCCCAAGAGATTATTAATGAAGGCGATGTCTACATTGTAAGAAGTATTGCATCGGGAACACCCAATGGTGATTTTATGGGCGTGCCTACTGATGGTAGCAAAAACTTTAAAATTCTGACCATTGATATGCATACAATGAAAGATGGCAAGTTTGTCAAAACACATCACGTAGAAGATTGGGTGACTGCTATGAAACAACTCAAACCCAATATGCCTTCACCAGCGGAACAAGGCAAAGAAACAATGAAAATCGCAATGGCCTATATGGATGCAATGGGTAAGGGAGATATGGAAACAATGATGAGTTTGATGCATGAGGATATGGTTTGGCAAAATGAAGGGGACAAAAGCTTGCCTTGGCTTGGTCCTTGGGAAGGAAAAAAAGCAATCTTAGAACAATTTATGCCTCTTTTTGGAGAAAATTTCAAGACCGTCAAATGGGAAACAGAAGACGCTTTTGCTAGTGGAGATACAGCGTCTTTCTTTGGTCGAATGATTGGTCTTCTTAACAAATCCAATCAAGAAACTAAGGAATTTGCTTGGGCATTGCGTGTAAAAGTAAAAGATGGCAAAGTAATTCTTTGGAATTGGTTCGAAGACAGCTTTGAGGTTTCTAGAGCTTATCACAACAAGTAATAATCTTCGTCCTTTGACATTAAGTGTGAAGAAGTGAATTGTTACAAGCAAAGGCTTTCCCGATACAATCGGGACTGCTCCCTACATTTTTTGCTTGTCACATTCACCACACTTCCTGTCAAAGAACCATAATCTTTAGAAACAGAAAAGGTGTCACCTTTTTAAAAGTATAGACTAACCCAAAAAAGAGAATTTTATTAAAGGTGACACCTTTAATTATTAAATACTAAAACTCTTCATTATTAAAAAACAAACTATAGCATTTATGAATCAATTAAAATCATTTTTTTTACTTAGTATTTGGGGCTTGCTGGGATTGACACTCCATTCCAATGCTCAAACCCTAAACGATTATCCTTGGGTAAACTCCCTTATTGACCAACAAAATTGCTGTTTCAATGCGCAAGTTCAACTTTACAGTTTTGGAATGTTTGATTTTATTTACATTGCCAATGATGTAGACTGTGCAGGACAAGGAGGAACCCTCTATGCTGGCGATGGTACATTGTGGTGTATGAGCACGCCTGGCATTGACTGTGTGAGTTTTTACAATTTTAATTACGAAGGTGATTTGTACAGTTGCAATCAATCGAGTGAAATAAATTTACTTGGTTTGTATCCTTGGTTGAGTGGTCTTGTCAACGAAGCAGACTGTTGTGCCAATAAAACCATTTCTTTGTATGAAAACAATTTGGGACACCAATTTTTACTTGTTTCACCCGATCCAACATGCTCTACTGCCAATGAAAAATGGTATTTGAGTACTGGACAGTTGTTCTGTGAAGGTCCACCTAACAACAATTGTGTCTCACTTTATGGTTTTACCAATATGGAAATTGTAGCAACTTGGAACTGTGGCGACGGAGGCGGTCAAGATACTCCTCCACTTGCTGAAGGTGTAGACATCACCTTAAGAAACACTTTACAAAATCCAGGTGAGCCAGAGGTAACTTATCCAAGCTTATTCGGACTAGCTGACGATGCTTTTGATGAGTTTGCCACACTTTCAAATACAGACATAGAATTTGCAACTGCATTAGCTCAGCCAGGAACACCTTTTGGAGATATTAGTGGATTATACAACATAGATTTCACCGAAACCAGTATCGAATTTACTTTACTACCTGATGAAACTGATCCTTTCTGGATACAACAATTTGAAGTTTTCCCAGATGGAAAATTTGATAGATACTATTTCACCTTCTCTGAGCCACACAATATTACAAGTGGAGCTAGCAATGATACTTCGGTAAATTTAATAGTTGCATCTGAAACAGTCATCGTTGTTGAAATTAGTGCGGGTTATAACTTTAATCCTGGCACCTCCTTTTTCATCTCTTTAAATATGGCTGAGGACTTGACCAATGAAGAAAAAGCAAGAGCCTTCAACGAAGGTTTGATCAATGGCGACCCATCGGTGATAAAATGGATTCGCAATGATTACATCCAACACAACTTGGGAGTACCTACAGGGAAAGCTCCCATTGCTGGTTTTTATGGTGGACAGCCTACAGGAATCACGGTTGACATTCATCGCTCATTTGAGGTGGGAGATTATGTATTTGCCCAAACAACCCTAGGCGGAACTTGGGGTGAATTTTTCGGTTCAAACACCGATAATATTTTGTACGAAGTATGGCGATTTGAAGATGGATTCGCTGTAGAGCATTGGGACAATATTGTAGCAGTGGTGGACGATATGGACGGCACTACCCAAACAGATGGGGTGACAACTCCTGCAATTGATTTAGAATTGACAGATGCCAACAATGCCTTATTGGAAGAAATGGCACAAACCCTATTTGTCAATGGAGATTGGACCAATGTCAGCACTTATTTTGACCTTGACAATTATGTACAACACAGTGTAGGCGCAGGACCTGACGGAGCCTTCCTAGCAACTTTAGAAGGACAAACAGGTGTCTCTTTCTACGATGAGGTTAAATTCATACACACACTTGGCAACTTTGGTTTGGTGATGTCTCAAGGTCCCGACATTACTGGTCAAGACCCCGATGGTATTTATGCTTATTATGATTTATTCCGAATGGACAATGGAAAAATTGTAGAACATTGGGATGCCATTCAGTTGATTCCTCCACCAGACCAGTGGGCACACAACAATGGCAAATGGTAAAATCTTTAGTGAAATGGAGGAAATAAGTTAGACCAAAATTTGAAGCAGAGATTTTGCGAGATTTGAGGAAAAAAGCACACTGGGCTGGCATTCCAGTCCTAGCAACGCTAAGGCGAGCATTTTTGACTGGTCCGACATCTCGGAAAAAGGTCGTAAAATATCAAGTCAAATGGTTTAATCGGACCGCCGATGCGGTTATTTTTTTCGTTTCACTTAAATAAATTCTAAACTTATTAAGCTAGATTCTACAAAGGGGAATACAGTATAAATACTGCATTCCCCTTTCTTTTTTGGCGAGGTCTATTGGCACTGCCTGTTCTCCCCTACGCCCG
>JAHDIA010000734.1:0-2336 GCA_020631035.1 Chitinophagales bacterium
GATTGTGTTGGGGCGAATGTTTATTCGCCATTTTTTTTGTAGGTTGTGTTTTGCGACTGTTTTGTGTTTGGGCACCCGCAATCCCGATGTTCGGGACTACCTGTTTTGCGCCCGTTTCGTTTTGCGCCCGTTTTGTGGAGACGCACGGCCGTGCGTCTCTACGGGGGGGATTTTTCAATTTTCAATCAAAAATCCCAATTTTTAATTCGGTCGGTGGTTTTGAATTTTGATTTTTCAATTCCCCCATTACAATCCCACCTTCGCCTTTAATTCTTGGGCGTCGGGCAAATGATTGTGGTGGTATTTGGCAACCAATACGCCATCTTTAACCACATTCAAACCTGGATTGGAACGGTTCATTGTTTTAATCGGAACGGCGTCTAGGTTGAAGAAGGTGTACTGACCATCAGCGACTTTGTTTGCCTTGTCGATTTCGGTGGCTGTCAATCCTAATTTTTTGGCATTTCCAAACTCCTTCACCAAGGCATTGATGCGGTCAAAACCTGCTTGGTCGCCTGAACCAATGTCATAGGAACTCACCCAAAAAGACACTCCATCTTGCTCTAAAATATCTTGCTGGTATTCATTGCCTTCTTCATCTAGAACCAAAAAGTCCTTACAAGGTGGCAACTCTGGTTCACGGATGACCTCGTCTATTCTGTCTTTGTATTTCCAACCATCCGAAGAAGCCTTGGCAAAGTCATTCATTACAACGGTTTTTTCTTGTCCGTCCTTGGTGACTATAAATTTGACCAGTCGTTCTCCTGGGTCCAAGCCTTTGTCACTGGTACATTTGACCAAATTCGTTCCTTCGGCATAGGCTCTAAAATCAACTATCGGAAGGTTCCAAATGTTTCTAAAACAAAAAGCAGTGGTAATCAAGGTCAATGCGCCTAGAATCAGATATGACAAACCTTTTTTGGTAATAAAACCATAACTACGAGACAAAGCAATTAGTATCAACAATAAGATGGTCAATACCACATCTTTGATAAAGGACTCATAGGGTTTGAGCTTGATAAAGTCTCCAAAACAGCCACAGTCTTTTACCTCCATACTTGACTCTTTAAAACTAGTCCACTCTGAGAATTGGAAGAAAGTAGAACCCTTAGGTACATAACCTGTTAAGTAGGTAAAGCCTGTTAAGACAGTAAACACTACCATAATACCCAAATAAAACATGAGCGTAGTACGTTTGAGTGTTCCCAAAATAAGCGAAACCCCCAAAACAATTTCCAATATAATCATTCCCATAGCAATGGGTAAGGCGATGCCATTCATCAAATCCCAAAGAGGGGTCAAAAATGAGAAATGGGTGGTAAAAGCATTGAAGTAGTCGCCCATTTTGATGGCGGTTCCCATTGGATCAATGGCTTTGACAACGCCTGAAAAAATAAAGAAAGTCCCCAAGAAATTACGAAGGTAATGGACAAACCAATTTTCAGGTCTTTGCAATATGGCAGAGACAATACTCACACCTACTGCCAATGCAGCTATCAAACCTATCAAGGTATATATAGTCATAATTTGTTTATTTTATTCTATTTATGTTCTTCTTGTTCGCTCAACAAAATCAGACAAAAAATGGCATAGTTGACAATGTCTAAATAATTGGCGTCTAGCCCTTCCGAAACCAAGGTTTTGCCCTCATTGTCTTCAATTTGTTTGATGCGCAATAATTTTTGCAGTATCAAATCAGTCATAGAACTCACGCGCATCATCCGCCAGGCTTCGCCATAGTCATGGTTTTTGCGTTGCATCAATTCTTTGGCAATTTGTGCTTTCTGTTCAAAGTGTGTCAAGGCTTCTTCAGCGGTTAAATCAGCCGTGTCGCTTCTTCCCAAATCCAATTGTACCAAAGCAATCAAACAATAGTTGATAATGCCTTTGAACTCAGATGTGATGTCATCGGCAACTTTTTGGGAGCCTTTTTCTTGTATGGTTCTAATCCGAGCAGCTTTAATATAAATTTGATCGGTCAAGGAACTGGGACGCAAAATACGCCAAGCTGTTCCATAATCTTTGGTTTTTTTGGCAAATATGTCTTTGCAGCCTTCTAAAACCTGATTGTACTGTGTTTCTGTGTGTGAATTACTCATTTCGAGTGCAAAAATATTTATTTTTGAGTAATGCTAGTCATTTTGAATCAAATTCAATACAAATATACAACATACCAACTAAAGATTTAGTTTAATCAACTAAAGTCTTAGTTAAAAATATATTAAAGGCTGATAAAGAGGCACTTGCAAAAGTTATCAATCACAAAGGACAGTTGTTGAGTCCACAGTTTTTGGCATACAAAGACGCTAAAATGTTGAATATGCTTTTGGAATCAG
>JAHDIA010000734.1:2346-3165 GCA_020631035.1 Chitinophagales bacterium
ATGGTCTCAATTGCAAAGGGAAATTACTCGATTTGAGTGAAGCACAAATTATGGGCATTCTCAACATCACCCCTGATTCTTTTTTTGATGGTGGTCACTACAACAGTATTTACTTAGCTCTCCAACAAACAGAGGCGATGCTCAAGGCAGGTGCAAACATCATAGATGTAGGGGGCATGTCTTCTAGACCTGGTGCGTCCATCATTGATACCAATGAGGAATTGTCTAGGGTAATCCCCATCATTGAAGCCATTCATCAAGAATTTCCTGATTGTATTTTGTCTATAGATACTGTGCAAGGGAAAGTAGCACAATATGCCATAGAAGCAGGTGCCTCTATCATAAACGATATTTCGGCGGGCAGTATTGATAGCAGTATATGGGAAGTTGCTGCCCAGCAAAAAGTCCCTTATGTTTTGATGCATATGCAGGGCAAACCCGAAAATATGCAAACAGCCCCCAAATATCAGTCAGTGGTTTTAGAACTCATTGACTTTATCCAGGAAAAACTGGCGGCCTTAAAAGAGATTGGTGTTCAAGAGTTTGTATTAGATGTAGGCTTTGGTTTTGGCAAAACAGTTGAACACAATTATCAATTATTGAAGCACTTAAATGACTTTAAAATATTTGAATTGCCCATCTTGGTTGGTTTATCTCGTAAATCTATGATTAATAAAGTATTGGGCACCTCACCTAAAACGGCCTTGAATGGTACAAGTATATTGCACAGCATTGCCTTATTGAATGGTGCCCACATTTTGAGGGTACACGATGTCAAAGAAGCGGTAGAAGTCAAGAAGTTGATACAGTATTATAAGG
>JAHDIA010000016.1:0-5806 GCA_020631035.1 Chitinophagales bacterium
GAACCATTAAGGATGTCTATCTTTGTACAGTGCAAACATACGATTACATCATCATTGGACAAGGACTAGCAGGGAGCGTACTGGCAATGACCCTCTACAATGCAGGAAAAAAAGTCCTCATCATAGACAACAATCCCAGCGTTTCTGCCTCGAAAGTCGCATCAGGCATCGTCAATCCCATTACAGGAAGGCGACTCGTTAAGTCTTGGATGATAGATGAGATTTTGCCCTTCGCCAAACGGTTTTACCAAGCCTGTGAACAAAAATTTGATACCCAATTCATCCATTCCAAAAACATCTTACGGGTTTTTGAAAGCTTTGGAGAACAGAACGATTTTTTGTCCAAAACCACCAATGAAAATTACAGCCACTACCTACAAGAAATTGAACAAGCCGAAGAAATGCAGTGGCTCAAAGGGGACAAAGATTGTGGTGAAATCCTACAGAGCTTTTATATAGATTTACCTCATTTTCTAGAACACATCCGCCACTTTTTTGAAGCACAAAACACTTTTATCGAAGCACAATTTGAATACGAATATTTAACTCTTACAAAAGAGGGTAGTGTTCAAATAGACCTCAATAGACAAGTTTTGAAATCTTCAAGTTTGATTTTTTGTGAAGGGCATCAAATGCAGCACAATCCCTATTTTAAAGACTTACCCATTGTACCTGCCAAGGGAGAATTTCTTTTAGTCAAAATCAAAGACCTGCCCCGTAAGCGACTCATTAAAAAAGGAGTGATGATTGTGCCTTATCGGAACGATTTGTTTTGGGTGGGGTCTTCTTATACCCCCTGGGATTTGAGTGAAGCCAATACAGAGGAAAGTGTACAAATGCTGCAAGAAAAATTGGAGAAAGTCTTAAAGCTTGACTATGAATTACAAAGTGTAGGTTTTGGTCTTCGTCCTACCGTCAAAGACCGTCGTCCCTTGATTGGTCGGCATCCAGAACATCCCACTTTGTGCCTGTTCAATGGTTTGGGTAGCAAAGGCGTTTCCTTGGCACCCTATTTTGCTCAACATTTTTTGGAGCATTTGGAAAATGACACAGCCTTAAATTTAGAGATAGAACTGTCCAGATTTGAAAAAAGACAAGCCAAAAAACAAAGAAAAATACAAAAATAAAAAACGCCGAGCCATGGGAATTAGGTGAAGGCTCGGCGTAAACTTACTTGCTTGTATGTAGGTGTAAGTTTGAAGTTTTATTTTGTGACCAAAAATAGTCTAAATTTACTCAACAATCAAGCGTTGCAAACTAGAATCTTTGTCGCCACTTAATTTGACCAAATACATGCCTGAACCCAATTCCATTGCATCTACAATTTGAGCATTTTGATTGCGTACCTCTTGACTAAACAATATTTGACCACTCAAGCCAAATATTTCTAATTGAGTATAGGCATTGTTGGCATCCCATTTAATTGTAACCAAAGAGGTCGCAGGATTGGGATAAACCATAAAGTTGGCATTGTAAGACAAATCATCAATACCCAAACAAGGTTCAACCGTTATACTTAGCTCTTGAGTTGTAGTATCCTGTCCATCTGATACACTAATGGTCAGTGTAACTATTTCATCAATTTCATCTGTAGGGGTAAATTGAACACTTGCCGTCGAATCTCCCTCTGTGTACAATACATTGATATTATCTACTGCATCGGGATTGTCTGCTTCGACATTAATTTCTAATCCATCCATTTCATTGACGCCCGAACTGAGGTCGGTCACTGGAATTTCGTAATTTTCTGTATAAGAACAAATGCTTTCCTCTACAACTTCAACAGTAAAGCTCGGTGCATCATTGACATTGTTTACATTGATGGTCATAATGGCTTCATTCTCACTATTGCCATTTCCATCATTAACCGTAAAACCAAAGCTGGCATACATTTCTCCAAATTCATCTGCATTGGGAGCAAAAGTCAAGTTGGCAATGTTTTCAAATCCAATATTGTTACCCAAGATTACTTCTTCGCCATCTAAAAGCAAAGAACCAGTATCGGGCAAACTGGTAATGGCAATGCTATCCAATACAGTTCCTTCAATTGTTTCAAAACCAAAGTCTTCAGATGTAAAAGTATAAGTGCTGTCCTCATCGACAGTTACTTCGCTATCTATAGCAAGAGGTGGGTCAAAGACTGCTTGTACATTAATGCTAATGGCACCAGCGATCTCTCCTTCAAAATCACTATTGTTAACAGTAAACACAATGGTGGCATAAGCACCTCCAAAAGCATTTGCTTCAGGAACAAAAGTCAAGTTTTCAATATCATCTACTGCTATTTCTTGCCCTTCCATTACAGCCTCTCCATCTAATAGCAAAGTACCATTTTGTGGCAAACTGACGATGAGAATACTGGTGATTTCATCATTGCCAAATCCTTGAAATGGAAAATCTTCTGATGAAAAAGTGTAGGTTTCATCCTCCAATATTTCGATGAGATTATCGAGTGCCTGTGGAGGTTGTGGCTCAATGACTGAAATATTTTCATAAAAACTAATACCATTATAAGCAGAACTCACTGTTAAATCTAAATCGCCATCAGCATCTAAATCAGCAAAGTCGGGAATGTCCAAGGAAAAACCACTACTTGGTGTAATGCCAAAAGGATTGAGCTGAGGAGGAGCGAAACTTATGTTATCTCCCCCACTTAGTTTTTCAAAATAAAAAGCAGTTCGGTCACCAGGGTCATCTCCCAAATTATACATTAAGAGGTCCTCATCTCCATCTTGGTCCAAATCTGCATAAGCATGACCCATAACTGCTTCCTCTTCTAGGAGGTCAGGGTCTATATTAAGTGCTGCTGCTGAAATAGGAGGAGCAAAAACGGGATCATCCACTTCTCCAATGTTTTTGAAATAGTATAGATTGGATTCTTCTCCATAAACAGTAGTGGTCATATCCAAATCGCCATCGCCATCCATATCAACAAATTGTTGATGGGAAATATACACACCTGGCAGGTTATTAAAATTGAGCCCAAAAGGATTAAAATCGGGAAAGCCAAATTCAGGGGAACTAGGACTACCAGTATTTTCAAAATAAATAAAACCAACGCCCCCAGATTCTTCATCATAAAGAGTGCTCAACATATCAAAGTCTCCATCTCCATCTAAGTCGACCATTGTAGGCAGTGCCACAGAAGAAGCAGAATTATTTAGACCAAATGGATTGACGACTCCATCAGTAAAATTGGCTTCAGTGGGTGTACCAATATTTTCATAATATACATAGGCAGGACTGTACTCTCCTGAAAGACTAACAAACAAAGTTTCTGAGAAAATATCCAAATCGCCATCAGCATCCAAATCGACCATTTTTTGAAAGTCAATAATTGGTATCTCACTTACAGGTGTAAAACCAAACGCATTGACATTGGGTGTGTCAAACTCAATCTGTGCTTGTATATCTTGTACAGACCCAAAAGAAAAGCCCACTGCCAAAAGTGCAGCAACAATGGCTGGCTTCAAACGGGTAAATTTTTCCCATCCAGTCAGTTGACGGTACAAACGTTGAATGCGTTTTACAAGCGAACGTCTTTTGTTGTAGGGTAGTGCCGTAAATCCACCACTGAATTTCAGTTGTTTGAGTTGCCTGAGTGCTTTATTGAGTTGGTAAAATTTCTTTCCAAAATTAAAGTAGTTTTTTCTCATAATCGGACCTATTAAAAGTGAACAATGTGTTATTGTTTTTAATTGTTATTTCTTAAAGACGAGCCAAGCTAAAAAAAGATGCTTTAGCCCTATTTTAATTAAGTGAATTTTCACTTAAAACGTTCCTAAAAGCACAAAGGTTGCTTAATCTCTAATATCTTTATTGCTTGGGGAATCTTGTTTCTTTGCCCAAAAACTGGCATTGGGAATGGACAAACTCATCTTATAATCCTCCGTCAAATTGTTGAGTATATTGGGACGTAAAGCATTGGGCAATATTTGTACATCATAAATTTCATCTACCGAGCTTTGGTAACGGATAAAACCAGACAAAGCCGCTGTAGGTAAATGTACAATCAAAATACCCGCCTGCTGTGCCTGTTGAGCAATTGCCAAATGCTTAAAAGTAGAAGAGTTTTGTCTTAAACGAGAAGTCCCAATAAAAGCATAATCTTTGTAAATCGCCATTCCTCGTACAAAACTATTCAATTCCTTAACTACTTCAACTTTGCCATTATCAGTATCGACCGAAATCAACTGTCCGCTTGCCGAAAGCAATACATATAGCTTGCCATTGTACCACCTAGGTGAATGTGGCATTGCCAATCCTTCACATATAATTTCATTATTTGCTACATCCATCACCACACCACTCTTGCTAATATTATCTCGCCAACTCTGCCAAGCATCTCCCTGTCCGAGTGCCGTAACATAAGCAGGCTGCCCCTCCCGCATCGCCATACCATTGAGGTGACAACGATCTTCCGAAGCCAATTTGCTCACAAAATGCGGTTGCCACTTAGGCGTAAAACTAAATTCCTCATCAATCAAACTCAAACACGAAAAAGAAGTATTGACCGCCCACAAACCATCTGTCCCCCAATCCAAATCGTGTATGTCTACCCGTCCCGTATAGTAAGCAGCCCGTGGCACATAAAAAGCATCATAGGTCTGTGGTTTGCGTGGGTAGTGTGTGGCGAGTTCAGGTACATTTTTAAGCACCAATACTTCATCTTTCGTGGCAATTGCCATTTTATCATCCCGTATGGCAATGCCCATCGCCTTGTCAAAAGTCCGAGGCAATTGCACCAAACGTTCCTGATCTTTGGGACTGATAAACACCAGCTTGCCTGCTTGGTAGGTGCTAATCACCAAAGAGCAGCCCAACTGCAAAAGCAATTCAGGCACATTGGGCGAATAAGTACAACTAAAGGGAGTCAGAGCTTGCGGCATAATTTTGTAATTGTCTATACAAAGAGTTATTGTCTATACAAAGAAAACAAGCCAAGCCCATATTGCCAACTATTTGTGGGAATATGTGTGATTGTGATGGCGGGCATCTGAGGGCAAGCTGTAAAGTTGATGCCCCCCATCTTTTATGCTTTATTAGTATATCGGGCATCGAAGGGCAGTCTACCAAAGTGATGTCCCCATCTAGTATGCTCTAATTCATCAAAGAATAATGAACCAAAAATGGATAGCCAATTCACAATTTTTTATCCTGAGCTAGTCGAAGGTAGGTTAATGAGCTTGCCGAATTATGGTGCAACGTCATCGGTTCAAGGCTACGGGAGTGCTGGTTAGCCAACGCATATTTGGTCCTGCGTACAAGAGGGTATCCATCCGCTCATCCTGCGCTTCTATACTTAACCATTGGCATTCTCAAGAAAAACGTCATTCCCAAGAAATTGGGAATCGGAATCTCCAAGCGACGAAGCCCCAAACAAGCGTGACGGGCAAAAAGGAAAATAACTTACTTCAATATTTATCCCAACCCTGCCAACGACCAAATTAGGGTGTTCTTTGAACAAAAAGCCAGCGGCTGGATAGAAATATTCTCAATAGAAGGTCATTTGTTGAGTAAAAAGGAGCTAGAACAACACAAAAACCTTATATTGGATGTATCAAACCTAAAGGCTGGTTTGTGTATAGTGAAACAAAGCAAATTCCTTGAGGTATTTGAATTGAAATTGACCAATTTACGGCATCAGAAATACTCGCCTTAGCGCTGCTAGGACTGTGTTTTCTTCTTTGTATATTGGCAAATTTCTGCTTCAAATTACACCTCAATTCATTTACTCTATTTCACTTGGTCAAGTGGACAAGTGAAGATGGAAGAAGTCAAACACAAAAATTGATGATCAATCAAT
>JAHDIA010000016.1:5906-17782 GCA_020631035.1 Chitinophagales bacterium
AAGTGGACAAGTGAAGATGGAAGAAGTCAAACACAAAAATTGATGATCAATCAATGATGATTAAATAAATGTCCTTTCGACCTTGTGGAGAAAGCTGTGATATAAGTTTAGAACAAACTATATCATAGCTTTCTTTTCTTAAAAAGATGACGAACCCTTTATAAATACACACCATGAGCAATCTAAGAAGCTTTAAATTTATTTTAATCCTGTTAAGTTTATATTTGTCTGTACAAACTTATGCACAATCTACTTATTATTTTAATAAGATATGGGAAGCAGACACAGCGATTTTTATTGCCCCCATTGTTCAACCTTTAGAAGATGGAAATTATTGGGTAGTAACAGGTGTTAGCGAAGGACCAAATCATAAAGAAGTAGTATTAAGGAAAATAGACTCTTTGGGGAATGAAATTTGGAGTAATAAAATTGATACTGGTGAAGAATATCGTTTGGCTCTTTTTCAGAATGATTTGATAGTAAACCAAGACTCTTCTTATGTGTTTTTTTTCCTATATGATTGGGGGGGGATAGATAGAGATATAAGAGTGGTTAAATTTAATAAGGAAGGAGAGGTTTTATGGAAAAAAATTCACGGAACACCCAATGCTACCGATGTTATGCTCAAAGGCATAGAAACTTATGATGGTGGTTACTTAATGGTAGGCTGGCAGCAAGGTGAGGAATGGACCGCACCTACAGATATGTATGTCATCAAATTGGACAAAGAGGGAGATTTTGAGTGGGATAAAATATATCATTTTAATGGTAACAGAGGGCAATTGTTTGGAGCTACTCAGACAGATGATGGTCATTATATTATAGCTGGAAGAGCGAGACATCAAACAGCGCAGAATGGTGGTCATTTGGATTTAGCCTTACTTAAAATTGATACATTAGGCAATATTGTAGGGGAGCAATATTGGGGAACTACAGAAGATGATTGTGGTGCAAAAATCACTCAAATAGATGCCAATGAATTTAAGATTTATTCTTGTTTAGATTTAACCAATGGTCCTTTTTTATACAAAGCAAAAGTTAATGATAGTTTAGATTTAATATGGGAAAGAACATATAGTTTGCCCTTTTATGAATCTGTAGCGGGTCTGGGTTTCTTTTCTTATCCTTCTAAAGATCATAAAATAGCATCTGTCATTTATGGTAATGAACTAGAGCAAGCCCAACCCCTTTTAATCAAATTTGCTGAAGATGAAGAAATAGAATGGATCAAAGAATATACCATCAATCCCGAAGAATATGTTTACCTCCGAGATGCCGAAGCAACCTTAGATGGTGGCTATGTTTTTGCAGGCTATCAACAAACAGGACAACAGAGAGGTTGGGTACTCAAGATAGATAGTCTGGGCAATACTTGTATGGGCATTGGCTGTGATAGTGTCTATACTTTGCCTATGGATACAATACCACCCGACACTATACCCGATACCACCGTTGTTGTTCCGCCCGATACCATACCCGATACAACTACCAGTGTGGGAAGTATAGATGAGGTCTTTAGCCCTCAATCGAGTAAGGAATACAGCATCCAAATTTATCCCAATCCAAGCAGTGGGATGGTACAAGTTCGTTATCAATTTCCACCCTACATCAGCGAGGGAGTGTTGGAATTGTACAATCAAAATGGCACATTGTTGGGAGAGCGTATGTTGCCATCCTTTATGGGACAATTGCCACTGAGTACCAAAGGGCTTCCTTCGGGTGTTTATTTGTGGCGATTGGTGGTCCAACAAGGTGAGATAGAAAGTGGGAAGTTGCTTGTTGAGTAATTGTGAATTGTGAGTCGGCAGAGTGTTTCGTGTTCATTAGTATTTTCTCCCCGAAACGGGCGCAAAGAGAGAATAGGCATTCTATATAAAAGCCCCCTAAATCTGTTTAATCCCAATAAATCCTATTCATCCTAATTCAGACAGAAGCAGGGCGTGAAGCGGATGGACGAACGAGGCGACGAAGGACAAAAAGCAGCGATGCCTACGCCTGATGGTAGTGGATAGCTCGGCACGGGGCTTCGACAGGCTCAGTCTCCTTTTACTTCACTTTAAATTTAGCGACTTACTTGTTGAAATAGGCAAAACAAGTGACGACTAGAAACGAACAGCAGGGAGTCACCATCGTTTGAAAGTTGGGCGTTCCGTTCAAAAAAATACCATCATCCAAAATGAATTGGACAATGGTATTTGTTTGATGGTGTTTTTACTTTTAAACAATCTAGATTAGAACCTGCCTCCCTCTGTTGTACAACCGCCACAAGAACAAGCAGGTTTGGCAACATTGAAAGTAGCTGTACAGCCATTAGAGGTAATGACCTCAACTGACTCACTAGGATTGCCAGGGTAACTAGATGCTTCTACACTTCCATCTACAGAAGTGGCACCTTCACTGTCTCCTGAACAAGCAAAGTTGATACTATAATTACAAACAGCATCGTCTGCAACAATTGTTGGTGCTTGAGGATCTGCAAAAATGGTCAAAGTATAATTTCCAGCATCTACATAAGAGTCTACTGTTCCATTCAAGTCGCTGTCACACTCATAGTAAGCATACCAAGTTTGTACATCATTGGCACAACCATCACCAGCATAAGTGCCAGTAGGAGCGGTTTGCGGGAAAGTTGCATCAGCAATAGGAACACTAGAATATTGTAAACCAGCATTCGGGGCATTGGTGCTTTCTGGGTCCATAAAATCAGTTCCTAGGCTTGCTTGCCAGTCGCTTACCAAAGTACCAATTGCAGATGCACAGGCACTTCCTGAATCATTAACTGGTGTTACAGTTGGACACTCTGCACCACAAGCATCAACAGTACTATTGCTTGCCATTGCACACTTACTTCCATCAGTATCAAAAGGAATTAAATTGGCAATGTAATTCATTACTTGTGCTTGATCTTCTGTAAACATTACCAGACAGGGATCATTACCATAATCCATAAAGGAAGTAAACATATCTGGAGACCCACAGTGGGTAGGAGCTGTTGCACAACTCGTTACATTGGCAGGACAACCAAAGTTGGGAGCATCTTGTGGAGAAGTATCATTAACAGTTGGGGCACCGCCAATTACTGGACCTACATCTCCATCAGCAGCACAAGTACCACCTGCAAAAACGTGCTCCAAACCTAGATAGTGACCCAATTCATGTGTGGCAGTTCTACCCAAATTGTAAGTACCAGAAGTATTGATACCTGTACCAGACGTACAACTTACTCCAGGACCACCAAAAGAAGAAGGTAGGACATAAAAACCATCACCATTTCCAGAACCAACCAAAGGTGATACACCTAGAATCCCTGTACCAAGTCCAGCAGTAGCTTCATCACTCACAAAAATATTGAGGTAACCAGACCAGTCTGCTCCAGCACTTGGCCAAGTATGTTGCCCAACAGTGATGGCAGGATCACCTTCTTCTAAACCAGAACTAGTAGGGTGATCGCTTGTTGCCAAACAAAAATCTAAACAGGTACCATTGCTTGCCAATGTACTAGCAGGATAACTAGCAGGACAAACAGCAGTTAAGTCATTGTAAACACTGATATCAGCATTCATTGCTGCAAAATCCTCATTCAAAACTTGGATTTGTGCCTCGGTAGCTTGTAGCAAACAAGCAGCATCTGCACAAGTAACATCACCAGCAAAGTGAACTGCTACAGGAATGGTAATAGTATTGGCTGCAGTACAAGTGATTTGAGCATTGTTTTTAAAGGGATTTTGTTGTGCTTTTTGAGCATAATCTTTTAGCATTTGAATATAGGATGGGTCCATCAATTGCTGCTCATTGTATTCATCAGTCCAACATTTGATGATATCATCAATTTCATCTTCAGATGTTTGTGCTGTAGTAGATAGTCCAAAGGCAAATAAACAGACTAACCAAAGGACACTTTGAATTGTTTTTTTCATTTATGAAGGGATTAAAACTATGATTTATGATTTAAAAAAGAGGCACAAATGTATGATTAGATTGTTATAAACAATGGTCTTTGAATACATTTTTTATGGATGCATTTGTTTAAAGGTATATATTGTACTTTTAAAGTCAATATCCTTTTTTATAGTAGGTAAAAGGTGACCAATAAATTAAATATGATAAAGTTGATATTGAGTAATCTATATTAGATCTTTGAATGTTTTGTCTAAGTTTTAATACACTATTTACACGCAAAGATGTAATATGTGAGCCATTTTGGTAATGTCAAGCAGCATAATTTTGAATCTTCAATATTAAATTTTAAATTTAAGGCTTTCACCAAATTATTCAACAAAAAACAAAGATACAAATGGCAAAACAGTATGTTGATATGGCTACTTTGAAGTACCTTTTGTACCAGGTAAACAACTTGGAGGAAGTACATCAAAGAGAACGCTATTCGGACCACGATAAAGAATCAACAGAGATATTTTTGGAGTCGGTTAAAGACTTCTCTGACAAGGAATTATATCCTTATTTTAAGGAAGTAGATGAACAAGCGGCGCATTTCAAAGATGGCAAAATTATTGTACATCCACAGGTAGAGGTAGTGATGAAAAAGTCAGCTGAAATGGGCTTGATCAATGGGATATTTGAATATGAACATGGAGGCTTGCAAATGCCTTATATGTCGTATACAGCGGCTATTTTTATTCAAGAAGCTGCCAACAACCATTTGACAGGTTATACTGGTTTGACTTTGGGAGCGGCCGAACTAATTTTGGAGTTTGGCAATGAGGAGTTGAAAGAAAAGTATGTGCCTAAAATGACAGAGGGTGAATGGGGAGGAACAATGTGCCTTACCGAACCTCAAGCAGGTAGTTCGCTTTCAGACATTACCACCAGTGCAACACCTAGCGATGATGGTTCTTACCAAATCAAAGGACAAAAAATATTTATCTCAGGTGGCGATCACGAATATGCCAGCAATTTTGTTCACTTGGTATTGGCTCGCATTGAGGGGGCACCTCGTGGAACCAAAGGGATTTCTTTGTTTGTCGTACCCAAACACCGCATTGAGGAAGATGGTAGCCTAGCCCCCAATGATGTATTGACAGGTGGCGATTTCCAAAAATTGGGACAAAGAGGCTATTGTACCACCCATTTGGTATTTGGAGAACACGACAATTGTAAGGGATGGCTTGTTGGTGAAGCACACCACGGATTGAAGTATATGTTCTTGATGATGAATGGTGCGAGAATTGCCGTTGGTCGTGGAGGGGCAGCGATTGCTACAGCAGCTTATTTAGCTTCTTTGGAGTATGCCCAAGAAAGACCACAAGGTCGTCGAATCAACAATGCTGGTCAAAAGAATGTAGACGAAGAACAAACCCTCATCATCAATCACCCCGATGTTCGCCGTATGTTGATGTTGCAAAAAGCGATTTCTGAGGGTAGTTTGGCTTTGGTTTTGCGTTCTGCTCGCTATGCCGATATGATGTTGTCTGCCACAGATGAAAAGGAAAAAGAGAAATTTAAAATGTTGATGGAAATTATGACGCCTATGGTCAAAACGTACCCAGCAGAAATGGGAGCGGAGTCTGTTGACAATGGTGTGCAGGTATTGGGTGGCTATGGTTTTTGTACCGAATACATCTTACAACAATATCTTAGAGACATCCGTATTTTCTCTTTGTACGAAGGAACAACAGGCATTCAGTCCTTAGACTTGCTAGGACGCAAAATTCCAATGAAAGGAGGACAAGCGGTTCAATTATTGGCGGCTGAGGTAATGGAAACCATTCAAGCAGCAATGACCTTTGAAGATTTGAAACCTTATGCGACTAAGTTGGGAGACAACTTACAATTGACCCAAAAAGTACTAGGGTTCTTGTCAGGCTTTGCAATGAAAGGTGAGTATGAACGCTACATTTCAGATGCGACTTTATTTATGGAATTCTTTAGCAAAATCGTTTTGGGATGGTTGTGGCTCGATATGGCAACGCATTCTAAAAAGGCGTTGGTGACAGGCGACAAAACCTACTCTGAAGCCTTCCACGAAAGCAAGATTCATACGATGAAATTTTACTACAAATATGAATTGGCACGCACTACTTCTATTGCGGATATTTTGATGGACGAAACAGTCTTGACCATTCCAACAGAGAAAGAGATTTTTGCTTAATTGATATAAGAATGACTGCTCCCTGAGCTTGTCGAAGGGAAGGTGTTTTTTGTAAAATGACATTTCTGTAGGCATTATGCCAAGCAAAAATGTCATTTTTTATTTTAATAATTAAATGAGAACGGAACGTTGTGTGCTTCGTTTGCAAGTCGAGTCCCCGCTATACATTGCAAGTCCTCGCTTGGTGAGCCTGTCGAACCAAGCGGTTTGACCTAAAATAAGAAGAAAGCCCCAAAGGTGGCTGAGCCTGCCGAATGCCCCGCTGTGGGCTTTTCATTACTATCGGGCGTAGTGTATTTTGTTGGGTGCTTCGTAGCAACACAAAAAGGGCATTCCCTTTGATGGAGAATGTTCTTAGCTGCTTTCATTTAAGTTTATTTTCTGTTATATTTGTATAATTACAAAAACAATGGAAAAGAAATGTGTACATGTTGAGAGTTACAAATGTTAATGCCCACATTATTCAAAAGGCAGCAGCTAAACTAGAAAGTTCTACTATAGCTAAATTTCCAAAAATCAATCATTGGATTAATGGAGAGGCATTTCCTACATTAAACCAACTTATAAAACTAGCGAAAGCATCCCATTTTCCTTTGGGTTATTTTTTTCTTGAAGAAATTCCAATAAAAGAAATAAAAATCCCACATTATAGAACCAATGCTAATACTCCTTATAAAGCTTCTGATAATTTAAAAGATACCATCCAAATAATTCAAAAACGTCAATATTGGGCAAGGGATATTTTGATAGAATGGGGAAACAAACCTTTGAAATTTGCTGGAAAGTTTAGTATAGAATCAGATTTACAGGAAGTAGTTGATACGCTTAGGTTTATTTTAGATTTAAATCAATATTGGGCAAAGGATTTGCATAATTGGAGAGAAGCTTTAAAACTTTTAATTCAAAAAACAGAGGAGGCGGGTATTTTTGTGGTAATGAATGGGGTAGTTGATAGTAATACACATAGAAAACTAGATGTAGAAGAATTTAGGGGTTTTGTACTTTATGATGAAATTGCTCCTTTTGTATTTATAAATGGGGCAGATAGTGTATCAGGGAAAATTTTTACAATTGTCCATGAGCTGGTTCACGTTTTGGTCGGACATAGTGCATCCTTTGATCTCAAAAAATTTATAGCATCAGATAATGATATAGAACAATTTTGTGATAGAGTAACTGCCGAGTTTCTAGTGCCTAAGGATGCCTTATTGGCACAGATTAATATATTTGACATAAAAGGTTTGGCGAGATATTTTAAAGTAAGTGAAATTGTTATTGCCAGAAGGTTATTAGACCTAGGTGAATTATCAAAAAAACAATTCCTGCACTTTTACTGGGATTATACTAAGCGACTTGAGGAGTTTAAAAAAGAAAAAAATACAAAGGGGGGGAATTTCTATAATACTGTACCCTACCGTATTAGTAAGCGTTTTTTTAAACTCGTGAATACAGCCCTTAAAAGTGAGAAAATATTGTATCGAGAAGCATTTAAACTTACAGGTCTTACATCAAGGACTTATGACAAATACTTAGAAAAGCACGGCAATGTCTGAAGTTGTAGATAAATATCTTTTGGATGCAAATGTATTTATTGAGGCATCAAGGCGTTATTATGACTTTGCTTTTGCTGAGCCCTTTTGGAACTTTCTTATAATTAAAGCACAGTTTGGATCTATTCATACCATTGATAAAGTCTATGATGAAATAGTTATAGGGACTGATCAACTGGCAGTTTGGATGAGAGATAAGTTCCAAGATTTTTGCCACTCAAGCCAGACTTCGGAGATTCTGTATCAATATTCGAGTTTGGTGAATAATGTTCAAGCAAATGAACAGTATACTCAATCTGCTAAAGATGAGTTTATGGAACCCAATAATGCTGATACTTGGTTACTGGCTTATGCATTAGAGCATAATTATACCATTGTTACTCACGAAGTGCCAAATCCTTCTATAAAAAAGAAAGTTCCTATTCCAAATGTGTGTTTAGAATGTGATATGCATTACTGTAATACATTTGAAATGTTGAAGGGCTTGAATTTTTCTTTTTAATTAATAAAAAAGGACATTCCTTTTGGTAAGAAATGTCCTTGTGCTTAAAAAAATCTAAAAACCCAATTAATTAAAATCTGTTTTTAGGATGCAAAATTTTACATCCTACTCTCTACTTTTTATCATCTTTTTAGGGCGCAAAATTTCACATCCCTACCATCCATTTCTGAATCATCGTGTGTTTTTCATTGCTCAGGCGAATGTAATACAATCCATTTGGTAAATTAGCTCCTTCAATTGATACAGCGTTTGTTCCCGCTACTAGCTCAATGGTGTATGCTTCCAATAATTTCCCTTCCATATTAAGCAATTGGTAATACAACTGTGTTCGTCTACTAGCATTGATGTGTAATGTGCTGTTGTCACTTGTCGGATTGGGATACAAGGATGCAATTTCCAAACCATTGAGGGCATCACATTTATTTATCTCCACAACATTGCTTGCTTGTACTTTCGGATTTTGAGTATTGAGTATCTGTAAACGATAATAAACCTTACAATCCTTTACTTGACGGTCTAAGTAGGTATGTGTACCGACTTGATAACGATTCTGAGTGATGTGTTTTTCATAAATACTTTCAAAGTTTTGTCCATCCAAAGAGCGTTCCAACACAAAATAACTACCCACTTCCTCAAAAGCAGTAGACCATTTTAGTTCATTCCCTTTAGAACTATTTTGTGCTTCAAATGATAAGAGTTCTACCGACAAGCTAGATCTACAATCTACCAAACTCAATAGCATATCTTGGACACAACTATCCGCTACATCACTAATCGAAATTTGATAACCCGTCAAATATGGAAAGACATCCGTTACCAAATTATAAATACCCATCTCATCAGTTGTAATTTCAAAAATAGAATCAATGGGTTCTGTAAAGTCGATGTAATAATTGCTATTGGCATCCCCTAAAATAGAAATCAAGAGTCTATAACTTTCATCGTCTTGGCAATAGGTCTCTACTACTGTCTCAAAGCAATTGGAGGTGTCAGGAGCTTTGAGTTCAACATCTACAGTATAAGAACACCTATTGTCTAAGGTAATGGTCGCAGTGTAAGTACCTACTCCCAGATTGTCTCTTATAAATTCTCCTTGTTGTGGATCGTCTTCCGCTAGGTCTTCCCAATGAATGTCTACTAAATCCAAATAGACAAAGTATTCGTACCAACGATATTCATTGTCAATCAACTCCCAGAGTATTTCAATACTTCCATCGGTACTTGTCTCATTCATTGGATTTGTAGGGCTTATACCAATAATGCACAATTCTTTACCAGGAACATCAAAGGATTTAAATCTTTTACATCCATTGTTGTCGGTAATCTCTACAAAGTAACTTTCTAGAATAGTAGGATATTGGTAAAAGTATTGTGTAGAGTTGAGTCTTTTACTAGGGGCAAGACTATCAATAGAATAACCTGTACCAATTACATTGCCATACCAATCGTACCATACAATGTTCTCGGCTGGCACCTCTTCCTCTAGTTCAATGCCAATCGAAGCATTGTTGTTGAGAGTATCATTCAGATTTATGGAATCACTAACTAATACATAATTATCTCCCTCTTGAAGATGTACCACCCAAAAACAATCAGCAGCTTGAATAGTTGCATTGCTAATATTGGGGGCATCCTCGTTACTCACAAGATAGGTCGCACTAGGAATAACAGTACTAGTATTCCAACTAAAATCAGGATGATAGTAAGGATATTCATCAGGATCAACTGTATTCAAATGGTAAATACCTGCTGGGATATTCGCTAGGGTATCATTTTCTGCCAACAAATTAAATTGTGCATCTCGCCAAAAATAAAGGGGAGGTGACAAATTAAAAGTATAGGGGGCTAGATTGTAGCTGACCCATAAATTTCCGTCACTTGACCCACAACTGGGCGCAGTAATCTGTTGGGCAAATTCTACATAAGTAGGCAGGGTTTCCCATTCTTGGGTATATACAATTAGTGTGTCAGTACAATTTCCATTGTCAATGACGATTGTAGAGAAAGTATCTTGGCAAGATAATTCCAAGTGTTGACTTCCTGAATTTTGGTAAGGAACAACAGTACTATCTATAGCTACGCCATCAACCAAAAAAACAAAATTGCTATCTGTATCATCCCAATTGGTAATGAACAATGGAAATAAAAAATGATTCCCACTTGAATCACAAGCTCCCCATTCTGGATATGCTTCAAAAGGGCAATTCCCCCTCACAGGACTAATAAAAGAAGTCAACAACAATAGTAAAACAACTGCCTCCCAAAATAAAAATACTTTACAGTGTTGATTTGAATACATCGTCTTGAGTTTTGTAGTTTTTGAATTTTTCTACTACAAAAATGCACTCAAAACAAACAGACAACAAGAACAAAATGTCTAAATTGTCTAAAGAAAAATAAAACTAAATCTATTGATTATCAGATTGTTGTATTTGATTTTGTCCAATGAAAACTCGATGCTTGGCATTTTTAAAAGATTTTCCCCACCATCTGCCCATGCTGTGCAATCAAAGGAGGAAGTTGTCTCAAATTGACCCAACTATAATCAAACACCAAATCTTGGTCTTCCCCTGTTCCCGTAACAATGTGTCGAAAATGCTCAAGACTTTCACCTCTAAACCGAAGCTGATAAAAGTAACGGTGGTGAATCTCGTCTTTTTGCTTTGCCCAATACATTTTATGCCCCAAATACCGAATGTCACTAAAGACAGTCAATCCCGATTCTTCCTCAATTTCTCGTTTTAGAGCGGCGACGTGATTCTCTCCAATTTCTACCGTTCCTGCTGGAACCTGAATGCCCGCTTCAGGATAATCTCTATGCTTAAAAACCAGTAATTCAGTAGCCTCATTTTTTCCCCTAGTGATATAGGCAAATACTTTATTTTTACATTTCATTTGCTTTCAATTTTCAGATAGCATCTAACTCTCTTCCACAAAAAAATGTCAAAAATTGATAAACACATTTTTGACTGTATGGATACCATCAACTCGTTCTAAATATGCTACGTCAATGGTATTGCCATCAATCCATTGAGCATTTTTAATGTATTGATTTTGTTCCAATCTAAAGGTTTGGGAACGAAACTTTTTTAAATCTGTCACAACAATTTTATCACTAAAAATCTCCATCAACTGACCATAAGCAAAGCGGTTGCCAATAAATTTAATTGTAGAAAGTCCACACTGATTCAATTCAATTATTTTGGGATTGGGTGGAACAATTAATCTAGCTCTTGCCTCAACAGGAATATAGCAAATACCTGTTTCTTCATCTTCTAGTTGCCACTCTTTGATTTCAAAATTGATGTAGTGCCAATTGCCTCCAAAAAGCAAGCGGTTAATAGTTTTACCTTTATATTTAACTTTGAGCTTCCACAACATACGTCCATTGTTGGGTTCATCTACTCCTACAAAATGTACTTCCAGTTCTTTGTTGATGGAGTATTTTGGTTTGGGTAACATAGGAAGGATATAGATTTAAAAATCATCGTGGCTTTGTTGAAGGTTTAAATTTACAACTCACAATTAAATTTGCGCAGGACGAAGCGGATGGATGAACACTTGTACGAAGCCCAAAACATGCGCCCGATAACCAGACCAAGACGTAGCCTAGTATCACACACATTGCACAAAAGAAATAGTTATTAGGTAATTAAGTTTTGTTTTTATTAAAATCTAAATGGGCATTCTGTATAGCCTCGCCCCTCGCTCCTGA
>JAHDIA010000016.1:17882-19594 GCA_020631035.1 Chitinophagales bacterium
TGTTTTTATTAAAATCTAAATGGGCATTCTGTATAGCCTCGCCCCTCGCTCCTGATACCTCGCCCCTAAAATTCAATTCTCAACCAAATTCCCCTGCAACTCCAACAAGTTTTTGTAAATCCCATCCGTTCTATCCGCCAAGATAGCGTGCTTGCCTTCCTCAACAATTTTACCACCATCAATGACATATATTTTATCGACCTCACGAATGGTTGACAAGCGGTGAGCAATGATGATACTCGTACGATTTTCCATCAAATCATTCAAAGCATCCTGTACCAACTTTTCCGATTCTGAATCCAATGAACTCGTTGCCTCATCCAAAATCAAAATACTTGGGTCTTTCAAAATGGCTCTGGCAATCGCCAAACGTTGACGCTGACCACCAGACAACTGAATGCCTCGTTCGCCCACAATTGTATCCAAACCTTCAGGGAATTTTTGAATAAACTCCCAAGCATTGGCTTGTTTGGCAGCACCGATCACCTCATCGTCACTGGCGGTAGTGCGACCATACAAAATATTTTCTTTGATCGTCCCACCAAACAAAATGACCTCTTGTGGGACAATTCCAATGTTTTGACGCAAGGAACTGATGTTGTAATCCTGTATGTTTTTACCATCAATCGAAATATTACCCCCTTGCAAATTGTACAAGCGCAACAACAATTGAGCAATCGTAGATTTACCCGAACCACTCGCACCCACCAAGGCAATTTTTTGTCCAGGTTGAATCCTAAAACTCAAATCTTTTAATATTTGCACATCGGAACGAGTAGGGTAGGAGAAATCCACATTTTGGTACTCAATCAAACCATTCAGTTTAACTTGTGGAATGTTGATATGGGTATCTACCTCCGATGGTTCATCCATTATTTCCCGAATCCGCTCAGTTGAACCGACTGCCTTTTGCAAACGACCATAAATATCTCCAAGACCACCAACCGATGCTCCCACATAAACCGTATACAAAATAAAGGTGAACAACTCGCCAATGGTCATCGTCCCATTTTCGACATATGAAATACCATACCACAAGACAAAGACAATACCCCCAAAAATTCCATAGATGATAAATGTACTCAAAAATCCACGATATTTTCCAGCCTTGATACCATATTGTACCACTCGGTCAATGCTAGGATTGTAACGCATTTTCTCAAAAATCTCATTGGTAAATGACTTGACCACTTTGATATTGTGGAGGGCTTCTTCGACTATGATATTGGTTTCTGCCAATTCTTTTTGGGTATCCTTGGACAATCGTCTGATAAAGCGACCAAAAAACATTACCCCAATGATGAGTAAGGGGAAAGTAGACAACATCACCAAACTCAAACGCCCCGAAATGGTGGCAATAAAAAATGCACCACCAACCAAAGTAATGATTTGTCGGATAAATTCTGCTAGGGTCCAAGACATCGTTTCCTCCAACTGGGCAACATCGGCAGTCAAGCGACTGACCAAGGCACCCACACGGTTTTTCTCAAAAAAGGTATAACGTAGGCTAATTAATTTGGCAAATAAGTCCTTGCGAATATCCGCCATAGATTTTTGGCTTACATATACAAAGGTCAGTACCCGAAAATAGGAGAAAATTCCTTGAAAAAACAGTACAATGACCAAAGCCCACATCGTTTGCGATAGTGTAAGTGCTGGAATATTGGGCATCATACTCCCAAAAGCAGAGCTGGCACTTTGCCCCACAGAAG
>JAHDIA010000735.1 GCA_020631035.1 Chitinophagales bacterium
CTTTGACAATTTTTACTGAAGATCAAAAGAACGCCTGTTAACTTCTTTCGTTCTTTGACATTAAGTGTGACGAAGTGAATAGTTACAAGCAAAGGCTTTCCCGATACAATCGGAACGACTCCCTACACTTTTTGCTTGTCACATTCACCACACTTCCTATCAAAGAACCACTTCTTTTATGTTTTTGATTAGATTGCATTTGCTAGTGTGTGATACTTTTTACGAAAAAAAAACTGTTTCTGTTTGTACAAGTGCAAAAATAAAAGCTTTACCTTGGCATATCGGCCACATAATTCTAATTTTATGCATCAAATGTGGAATTGGCAAACTTAAATACAAATACTATGAGAGCAATATACCTATATTTATTTTTTATGCTAGGGCTTTTGGTCGCTTGCGGTCAATCTCCTCAAAATAGCAATGCTACCCCCAAAAAAGCGACTCAAGCCCAAGAGGCTAGTGCCCCTAAAATCAATCAAGAAATCAAAACTGTACTCAAAGAGCTTTTGCCTCAGTGTGAGAAGGTTGAATATGTATTTTACAAGAAAGGAATGTCCTTTTCGACTGAAACAGCAGGTGCCAATTCAGTATTACCTTTTTACAATTTCATTTCTGACACAGAAGTTACTCCACATCAATGTAAGTTTGATGGAGGTGCAGTCTTTAGAAGTCCTGATGGAGATATTGTTATGACAGGGGATTTTGTCTTAAATGATCAAAACTGCCGTTCATTTAAGGTAACTGCCAAGGGGAAAACCTATTACCAGGCAATGGATGAGACAGGTTTTCAGTACCTTATGCGTTTTTACAATATAGATATGGGCAAAGGGCAAGGTTAAGCCTTGCTTCTCACATCTAGCGCATCTCTGATGCCATTTCCAACCAAATTGAATCCAAGAGTCAAAATCAAAATAGCGAGTCCTGGTAAAATGGCTAAGAAGGATTTTTCAGATCCAATGTATTTGTAGTATTCATTGAGTGTGGTTCCCCAAGAAGGTTTAGGGGGTTGTACGCCTATACCCAAAAAGCTCAAACCTGCCTCAATAATGATGGCTGAAGCAAAATTGGCTGCTGTTATTACAATGATTGGACCGACAATATTGGGCAATATGTGCTTAAAAATGGTCCGCATATCACTAAACCCCATACTTTGAGCTGCTTCGACAAATTCTTTTTCTCTAATACTGAAAAATTGCCCACGAACAATACGGGCAACCTCCACCCACATTACCAGACCAACAGCCAAAAATATTTGCCAAAATTCACGCCCTAGTGCCAAAACTAAAGCAAATACCCACAAGAGTAGCGGAATGGACCAAAAAACATTGATGATCCACATAATGACCTCATCGACCCAACCTCGGTAATAACCTGCTAAGGCTCCCAGAGTAATGCCTATTAGTAAAGAAATGAGTACTGCCACCAAACCGACCGAAAGCGATACCCGTACTCCCAATATCAAACGGCTCAGATTGTCCCGCCCAAATTTATCGGTTCCCAATAGGTAGGTTTGAGATTTGATGTTGTTTTGCTCCACTTGTTGACGCAAATCGGAAATACTGACCAGATTTTTTTCGTTGCCTAAAGCCTTAAATTCCAACTGCTCCCCTACCCTACTAATGCTTGGATCTTCGACTGATAAGGGAAAAACGATATCTGCCAGATTGAAGGTATCCATCTTACCTTCACTCTCTGGTCCTGTATAGCGATTGACGATTACATTTTCGCCCTCAAAACTGTGAGCGTTAATAGGCACCAATTCGTGTACATTTTCTCGTCCTCCAATCAATTTACCAAAAAAACCAACTTCATTGACTCCCCGATTTTTTCTGACTTTCAACATATCAATTGTAAAACCTGGTCTTTCAGTGGCAATCTCCAAAATTTGTTCATTGGCATTGGGGCTAGAATCTGGAACAATGGCATAGGCAAAAATAGCGATCAATACCGCCAAACAAATAATGACCAAACCCAAAATAGCTGCCTTGTTTTTTAAAAGCCTTTTTAGTGCCTTTTGATTGGGCGACATATATACAACATCTCTTCCAGATTTTTTTTCACTCATAGTTTTGGTGTTAGTTCAAATTGTGGTTGTTCTTTAATTAAATTACCGCACTACCCTACCCTTCCAATTGTACTTCTTAAAGTTGCCTAAAAAGCCAATAATCAAAATATAGAAAAATTGAAAAATCTCAGCGGGTAAAAATATCCACATTAATCGGCTTATCCCAAAAAAATGGGTACAAACTCCCAAAAATAAGGCATCCACGATTAGCTTACACACAAGTTGTCCACATATCCACACACCAAAATGTGGATAACTTAGCAAATATAGCATACTTATCCACATCAATCCACAGTGAAATAACCACACAATGCTCAAAAAAAAGATGATTTTCCAGTCTTTGTACACCCGTGACTTCGATGTCCACCTGATTCTTTGCTGGATAAAAGCACTCAAATTTTCTGGTGGCACTGTTTCGACTATGGCTGTTTTGCTTTTCAAAAAGGCAGTTTTGCCAGGAAAAGCACGCTCAAATTTTTCCATCAACAAAAGGTCATCACCAGAGGCAACTTGGTCTATTCCATCAAAGCCCCCTACCCTATCGAAAGCTGCTCGTTCATAGGCCAAATTGGCTCCATTGCTCATCAATGACATTTTCCAATGATTAGAGGCTGCTGTAACGCCCATCATTCCTGCAAAATCTAAGGTCCATATTTGCTGTAAAAGCCTATTCAAACCTTTGACCGAATCTTTTATCTTAAACAATACTGGTCCTGTGATGAATTTGTAGTCGTTTTGCTCATAGTAATCCACAATTGTGGATAAACATGTGGATGAAAGCACACAATCTGCATCAGTGGTAAAAATCAGTTGGTTTTTTGATTGTTCAATTCCCTTGGTCAGCCCCATTTTTTTAAATGCAACCAAATCGGGAGGCAATTCATAATTGGCTAAATGAATTAAACATAGCTGTTTATCCACAAAGTTTTCCACTATGTGGACAGTTTCATCAGTTGAATGATCGTTGATGACGATGATTTCGTACAATTCTTTGGGATAATCTTGATTGAGTATGCTTTCGATGCAGGCACCTATGTTTTGGGCTTCGTTGCGGGCTGGAATGAGTACACTAACAGTAGTACTTGGCTTACTATTCG
>JAHDIA010000736.1 GCA_020631035.1 Chitinophagales bacterium
AGCCACAGGCGACTGGATAGCTTGTTTAAGAATTAGCTCTCTTCCACAAAAATTATCAAAGAACGGAGAAAATTATCCCTAAACATCCTTCAATTCCTGCATCATTGCCCGACGAATTTTGTATTTCTCCCTAAACTCCTCTAGTAATTTATCTACAGTTAAATTCATATACAATTCACGCATCCGTTTTAGGTGCGTGGCAATTTCTTTATAGGTCGTTCTGTCTGATGTGCGTTGTGACAGTGCCCTTACCAATTTTTCATATTTTCTTTCTACAGCAGCGCCGTCAATTTCTATAAGTTGTTTGTCATATGAATTTAAAACATCCAAGTCTGCTTTGGGCATTAAGTAGTTATACAATTTCTGGTATTTGTTTTCTTCTAGGTATAAGTCCGCAATAATATATTGATTGTAGATCTTACCAGAACCTTTCTTTAACTTTTTAATGAGTTCAGCAAAGCTTTTTTCCCAATCTTTATCAAGAGTGTTTTCTTTAATGGTGTGGTAGTAGTCCATATTGTTATCCTCTAAAAAAAGTTCTTGAGCAAACTCGACGATTTTGTTTTTATCTTCTAGTTTATGATACAATTGATAAGCTTGTTCATTCCATTTAGTTAAATCATATCCTCGTCTTTTTTCTTTTTTTAGTCGAGCTATTTTCTCTTCAATCAATTCAACTGCTTTTTGAGCTTGTTTTTTTTGAAGATGTGTTTGAATGGCAATCTGGAGAAAGTAATCGTATTGTTTTAAATGTTTACTAAGAAAAGCTTCTCTTTCTTTTTCAGTATATCTACCCATCAATAAATCATAATGCAATTGTAAGTATTGTTCTTCTGTAATTACTTCTAATTTGAGTAGCTTATCTATAAATTCAAAGAATGCTTTTTCTTGTGTTTTGGAACCAATAATGGCAACCATTACCCAAGCAGCAGAGTGATGAAGATCGTAGTTGTTTGCTGAGGAGAAATAATTGTCTTCTAGCAGTTCCTTTCTGAGGTAATCAAATATCGTTTTCTTTAGTTTTTTGTCTTTGCATTCTTTGACCAGTTTAATCATATCTTCATTTAATATTGTATGAAAGATGTCACTGATTAATTGATCAGATTCGTCATAATCATCATAATAATAATTGTAACGTTCATAGTTTTGTGCTTCTATCTCTACATCAATGAGCTGTTCTATCAAAACCTGAACAATCATAAAAGCTTTTTCATATTGTTTGGCTTCTATGAGTGTGCGAATCTCATTGCTAAAGGTCTTAATTTTCTTTTCAAATTTATTGACACTTTTGCGTTTGATTTCTTTGTGTTTGTTTTGAGCTTCTTTTATGGCTTTTTGAACTAGATTTACATAGTAATCATAATCTTGCGAAGTGATTAAATGGCTGTATTTATACAATAAATTAAATTCAAAGTCTTTGTCTTTTTTACAAGTAGTTAGTACAAGCTTTTCTAAAGTAGGACGGTCCATTTGTTGGACAATCTCTTTGAGCTGATTTTTTTTGGCTTTCTTTTCTTTTTTCTCCTTGGCTTTGTCTTTGGCTGTAATTCTAGTTACTTGGATTTGGGTGAAATTTACCAGTTTGGGACGACGGCCAGGTCTTTTGAGTCTTAAAGCATCTCGAATGGCACAAAAAACAGCTACTTCATGCTTGCAGTAAGGACCCCAATCATAAGGGCAACTACAATGAGAATAGGTGATGTCTTCACCATCTAGTTTGACTTCTACATCATAAAAATCTGAGCCATATACTTGGGCTTTATACAATTGCTCTACTTCATCTATGATAAGGGATTCTACCCTATCATTCCTATAGTAACCCAAACCACGGTCTTTGATGGTTTCGTTAATTTGCTCTTGAAAGTTGTGGAGGTTCATATTTAGATTTTTAGCCTAGATAATCATTGTATATAGATAGTAAGTCGTCATAAACACCCCAACCAAAATCACTAGACATTTCTATTAATTCATTACAATAGATTTCATACTCATCCTTGAGTTTTTCAGCTTCAATAAGTTCACAAGCACTAGCAAAACTAGTTGCCAAAGAATTGTAAAAAGCCAAATCTATATCACCATATGCTTTAGTAAATTCCAACATCATTTCGGTGCGGTACAACCATAAATCAATTACGTCTTTTTGGAAAATAGAGACTTTTTTAAAATCAGTGATGACTTTGCGAGAAACACTGCTGCGAGCTTGTCCATATCCCCTACTTGGAAAATACTCTTTTTTAATCTGAGCCTTGCATTTTTTGACCAATTGTTCTGTATTGCCACTCAACTCTAAATCATAGAACTTTTTTACATCATCAAATTTTGTATACAATTTTTGGACCTCTTTGATGAGTTCTTTTTCATTGAGGGTTTTGAGGTAGCGTGTAAGATCACGTTTCATTTTTATTACATTGATTTAATGTCAAACAAAGATAATAAAAAAGCGTCGGATGAGCGGGTAGATGAACCCTTGTACGAAGGAAATAACATGCGCTGGTTAACCAGACCATAACGTAGCTACGGAGCAAGGACGTTGCACAATAAAGATAATTGTGAATTATGAGTTGTAAATTATAAATGCAGAACAGCTTCCTACATTTTTAATAAGTTTTGTTTACAAAATGCTTTGCCCAACTCATAATTCACAATTTATAATTCATAATTTAGTAAGCAAGATTGGGTTGCAACCAACGTTCCATCTCTTTGAGTTCATAATCCTTGCGAGCGGCATAGTCGATTACTTGGTCCTTCTGTATTTTGCCTAGACCAAAATACAAGCTTTGAGGATGTGCAAAATACCAACCACTGACCGAAGCAGCAGGGTACATCGCATAACTTTCGGTTAAACTAATCCCCGTATTTTGCTCGGCATTGAGCAATTTCCAGAGACTCGCTTTTTCGGTATGATCGGGACAAGCAGGATAGCCTGGAGCAGGACGAATGCCCTGGTATTTTTCGGCTATGAGGTCGTCATTGGACAAGGCTTCGTCGCTTTGGTAAGCCCAAAACTCCTTTCTGATTCTTTCGTGCATTCGTTCGGCAAACGCCTCGGCAAAACGATCTGCCAAAGCTTTGAGTAGAATGGCGGAATAATCGTCTTTGTCTGCCTCAAATCGTTTGATGTGTTCTTCAATACCAACGCCCGCAGTTACA
>JAHDIA010000737.1 GCA_020631035.1 Chitinophagales bacterium
GGATGAAACGAAATAATATAATATCATTCTTGATTGGTGTACTATTTATTGTCTTTTCGGTCAATGTACAATCTCAAGTTGTCAAAAGGGAATTGCTCAAAGAAAACCATAGTGGCAGTTTGAACAAATCTCTTAATTTTGAGAATCGCCCTTTGAGTTATGATTGGATTTTTCAGTCGATGGATAAGGGGAATTTTGGAAATGAAAAAGATGCGATTCCCAAAGTGTATTATGAGCTAATATTGAAAGACAATAAAGGAGAAAGCAAAGCCTATAAGGTTAGTATTAGAGATTTGATTGTTTCGACTTATATTGACGTATTCATCAATGAGGTTGATGCCAATCACTCAACTGTTTCGGCTATTTTTAATAAGACCAATCGCTGGTTAAAATTAAAAACAACTTTGCCACTAAAATGTATGCGTGATACCGATTGGGAACGCAAAAACAATATCGACAATTTTGATACTTTGCTCCGACACATTGTAGAACAAATTGACCAAAGAGTAAAGCTTGACTGTGCAGAATAAAAAAGCCAATTTATGGTATGCTGTTTATGATTTGGAAAAGCCTTATGCTGGTCCTGAGCCTTACTTTTGGAATAAAGCAGACTTTCCGTGGATTGAACAGGCTGAAGACAATTGGTCCGATATAGAAGCTGAATTGCAGCGCATTACTTCTAAGGGTTTAAGTTCTTTTGAGACGTATAAAAATGAGGAACGCCAATCGGAGGCGGGTAAATGGAAAACGACTGGTTTTTACTTTTGGAGTCGCCCACATACGACAAATTTAAAACAATATCCCCAAATTGCCGAGTGGCTAAATTCGATTCCCCATTTGGTTGGAGCAACTTTAAATTTATTAGAGCCTCAGGGGCGAGTCGAACCCCACTGTGGCGAAACCAATGGCAACATCCGTATCCAGTTTGGGGTGGTCATTCCTGAACCTTTGCCTGTCTGTGGATTTAAGGTTGGGAATGAAGATAGGGGCTGGGAAGAGGGCAAGGCATTGTTGTTTACAGATGCCCACCGCCATACTGCTTGGAACCATTCGGATCAAAGACGATTTTTGCTTATTTTGGACATCATTCGTCCTGAGTTCGTTCATAAAAAATACAGTATTTGCTGTAGTGTGATGGCGATGCAAACAATGGAAATGATTGCCAGTAAATTGGGACGTGGTTTTCCTAAAAAAACCAATATGGGGGTATTGTTGTCATTTTATACTTTACGATTTTTGTGGTTTTTGTATATGCCCATTCACAGAAAATTGGGTGAGTTTCTTTACCGTTAAATTATTAAACATCAATACTCCATCAACATATTCTATGGTATTTACCATTGCGAGGGGCGGTTCGGGGACCAGCCTATTGACACTCATACTCAACAAACATCCACAAGTATTGGCTCCATTTGAATCTAGTTTTTTGATTCATATTTATGAGCAATTTAAGGCTGTTAAAGAATGGAATGAGTTGGAAGTACTCGCTTTTTACAATGCCATCACTGTTGATGCTTTTGTACTTTCGCCTTATTGGGAAATCAATTTGGAACAACTAAAATTTGATCTACTCACCAAAGGTGTGGGAACAGACTTTGCGACCATCTGCAAAATTGTTTATTTAAATAGTGGTCCTTGTTCCAATGAAGTCAAGCTCATTAATGGGAAAAGCACCTTTGCTCCTTTGCATATTGAGAAGTATTTAGCAGTTTTTCCAGATGCCAAATTCATTGTTGTGATTAGAGATTATCGGGACAATATTCTTTCTAGAAAAAAAGCTCGTTCTGAATTGTTCAATAGTACGACTTTGTATGCTTATACTTGGTGGGTTCACAATACCCATTTGTTGCATTTTGTACAAGAACATCCAGAGCAGTTTCATTTGCTTCGTTATGAGGACTTGGTGCAAGCGTCCCAAAAAACAGTACAAGACTTGTGTGATTTTTTAAACATTCCATTTTATGAATCTATCTTGGACTTTCATCAAACCTATCAAGACAAGGCTCGTCAAATGGATGAGTATGTTAAAAGTGGTGAACAAAACAAGGAGAAAAAAATCATTGCCAGGGAATTACAAAAACACCAAAATTTACGCTCCCCTATCAATACTTCACGTTTGGAAAAATGGAAAACGGAAATGCCTAAAAAGGATGTTTTGATTGCCGATTTTATTTGTAGTGAATTGGGGCAAAAAGTAAATTATTTACCTAGTACACAGCAAGCAAACTTCTTTACTCAAACATGGATAAAGTTCAAATATTTATTGGTAGTAACTTTTTTTAAATTTAAATCTTTGATTTGGAAAATCTTTCTTTTGATTCCAATAAAAAAAAGAATCTATTTATTAAAATTGGTTCGATTGATGAAATAAAAACTCATAGACTTCGACGAAGGTGTGTATGTTGTCGCCTACGCCCGATGGGAGCAACATATCCCGATGAAAAATCGGGACGGACAGCGGGGAGACACGAAGGTTTGAAAAATCAGCGTTCCGTCCCTTTCAAAAAGTTCAGGTTTGAAAACAAAATATTGGAAGTTACAAACTTCCAGCACTTTTTGATTTAAGCTTAAATCTACGATAGGAAGCATCATCTCAAAAGCCATTTAATGGGCATTACCCGATTGGCTTCCCACCAAGTAATTAAGGCAAACAAACACAACACAAGGGGGAAGCTCCAAGCAATGTGCTCTACTGAGAAATAAGTTACTACAACAAGGTCAATGCCTATTTTGAACAACAATAAGAAGGCTACCCACAAACCCAAACGCAAGGTTTGTTTAAAATAAATGATGTAGCCAATCATTAAATGAAAGCCTGCAAAAAAAACATAGCCCAGTGACAAAGGCAAAACGTATTTGAGTCCATTGATAAACTTCTCGTCTATTACCCAAGCAAATGCCAAAGATTTGACAAGTTGCAAGCCCACAAATGCCAGGCAGACCAAAGCAAAAGTAATGTATGTTTTTCTGACTATTTTTGCTTCAAAGTCCTCTTGGTTTTCGGACAACCATTGGTACAATTTGGGTTGCCAGGCAAGACTCAATGTTGTTGCTACAATCAATATGACGGAACTGACTTGTAGGCCAACTTCAAAATGCCCCAACAAAGCTTTGCTTCCATACTCCACCAAAAACCATTTGTCAAT
>JAHDIA010000738.1 GCA_020631035.1 Chitinophagales bacterium
GTCAAAAAATCTCATTGCCAAAAACAAGGAACTTATTATTTAACCATTCCTAAGTATGCTCTTTTCCCTTCAAACCATTTAGCACATCGCTTGGTGTGATTGGGGTTTGAGTTGGTCTCCAGCCCGTTGCATGATAGACAGCGTTGCCAACTGAACCAGCTATACCAATTGTACACAGTTCTGCCAAGCCAATACCTGCTCCCCGTACTTCTTCATATCCTTTTTCGTCGAAGTGAACATGTATATCGGGGGTATCACCGATACCAGGAATGCGATAATCATTTAAGTTGGCAGAAAGTACATTGCCTGTCTTATAGTCAAATGTTTTTTGCTCATACAAAGCATAGCCTAAACCCTGAATGACTCCACCATACATTTGGCTTGTGGCAAGCTCTGGTACACGGATTTTACCAACCGCAACAGAAGTCCAAACATTGATTGGTTTTATTTTGCCTAAAAGAGTGTCCACCTCTACTTCTGTGACGACCGCTGCATGGCTAAGACGTCTACCATTAGAAGGATTGGTTTCCTTCTTCATTGTTGCAAAGCGCAAGCCCATCACCATTTGCTCTGCCCCACGTTTGTCGGTGTATTCAAATGGTTCGGCTACTGCCAGTACTTCGTCCCATGCAGTAAAGCCATCACTATGTTGAATGCCTCCTTTGGCTGCACGAGCATTGCTCAATCCAAGTTTAGTTTCCGATTCCTTTACAAGATGTTCCATCACTTTTTCACAAGCGGTAACAGTGGTTGGATAGACAGAAACGGTTGTTTGACTGCCCGTTGACATGGGTCCAATTGGTAGTTCAGAGCTGCCAATTTCAATGCTTGCTTGATGCCGATCAATACCCAGCGCATCTTCCATCGCTTTGGCAAGTGCAGTACGTGTTCCATTACCCACATCTTGCGATCCACACTGGACTTTAAATCCTTCTGGGGACGAACTGACTTTGACTTTTGTGTGTGGATGGTACAGAAACATCCAGGTCGCCATAGCCAATCCGATTCCACGTTTGAAGCGTCCTTTATCAGCTCCTGCCGATGTTTTGCGTTCTTGCCACTGTGGGATGGACTCCACCCAATCAAGGAGACGATTTTTGATTTTATGCTTAGGCCACCAACGACGACGTAATTTTACTGGACTCAGCCCATTTCTCGCAGCAGCTTCATCTATTGCCGACTCCACTGCCCAACGTTTAGCAGGACCATCGGGCGCACGGAATGGCATTGTTGGTGGGGTGTTATTGACAATGATGTTGTCCGAAAAATCTTTTCTTAAACCTTCTGGGGACATCAGCCAGTAAACTGCCGCAGGAGCCGCTCCCGCTGCAATGCCTGCGTCTCCATAGGAGTGAAAATGCATGGCATTAGGCGAACCGTCCTCTTTGACTGATAACGCGATTTCTGCTTGGGATCCAGTTCGTGTTCCAGCATATGCCAATTCCTCTAGACGGCTGTTGGCTACTCGCACTGGTGCTTTTGCCGCAAGTGCCATCCTTACTGCTGCTATGATTTCACGGTACAATCCTCCCTTAGCACCAAATGCACCGCCAATATACTTGCCTTCAACTGTAATCTGATCAATATCTATTTCGAAATGATGGGAAAGCTCTTTACGCAATGCATAAACGCTTTGAGAAGACGCCACAACATGCAATTTTGAACCATCCCAATTAGCGACGGCGGCATGTGGCTCCAAAGCAGCATGTACCTGTTGATGGTTGATATAAACTTGCTCGACAAGCATATTCGGGTCTTTTTTTCGTACCTTTTCTAAGGCACGCTTGGCTCTTCCACGTAGTGGCGAAATAAGCAAATCAGCAGGTACGTGACCGACATTGTTTTTCCATTTATATGGAATATCTATTTCTTCAGCGGCTGATGGAATGTCACCACGCTTATCTTTCTGCCAAACAGTGGGGGCATCTGGTTTTGCAGCCGCTTCAGTTCCAATGGCGGCTGGCAGTATCTCATATTCAACTTGAATTTTCTGCAATGCGAGAAGTGCTGTTCGCTCGTCGACTGCTGCCACTCCCGCAATTGGCTGACCTACCCAACGCACCTTCTTCTCCCCCTCCATCAAATCTACAACAGCAATCACTCCTTCAAGTGCTTCTGCCTCGCTCTTATCGACCGTTTTGATGATAGCATGTGGATATTTTGAGCGCAAAATTTTGCCCTCTAATTGACCATCAAATACGATATCAACGGTGTATTTGGCTAGTCCTGTCACTTTTTCGGGCGCATCAATCCGGTGTATCTCTGAGTTAGAAACATCATCATATGCTCCAGCACATGCCTTTTGGATTGCAGCATAGATACCAACATAAGCACCACAACGGCAAAGATGCCCCCCCATTGCCAATGCTATCTCATGTTTGGATGGCTCCGATTTACCATGTTTGGCACGCCAATGATCATAAAAGGCGATGCCTTCATTGATAAAGCCTGGCGTACAGAAACCACACTGTAGTCCTTCGTTAGCCATAAATGCGCGCTGAATAGGGTGCAAATTATCAAGTCCATATTCTTCGATGGTGCGGATAGCCGCACCATCCATCTGGGTAGCAGGCATAAGGCAGCTGCATTTTGGCACATTATCTACACGTATTGTACATGCACCACAGATGCCACCACCACATGACATTTTTGTACCTGTTAGCCCTGCTCGATTCCGCAATACTTCTATTGCTGTTTCATCATGGCGTGGCTCAAATTCAAATGATTGACCGTTGATAGTAGTTTTCATTGAATGTTCTGGGTTTTAGTAAATTATTGGGATAAAGGTAGGGAGAAATAAAGCAAGTAATTTTGTTTAAAAGTTTATATTTCTTTGTTTAAAGGTTGGGGAGGTTTATGGTTTGACTGTCTCTAAGACTTGGGAGAGATAGAAACAGAAAACGGAGCTGAATTATCCACAAATTCAACAGTTTGTTTCGCTTCTGAAAAATGCATTGCTTGTTTCCTCCAATTTATAATTGAAATTTTTGAGCTGTTTCATTCTCGGAAAGTGTCCATAATTTTTCCATAATTGTTTTGTCCTTAACAAATGGTTCCAACTTACATTCGCCAACTGGACCAGACCAATGCATTCTTCCTGTAGGTCCATAATAAGCTTGCTGATTCAATCCATCTT
>JAHDIA010000739.1 GCA_020631035.1 Chitinophagales bacterium
CGTCGATGACAATAAAGTCAAATTGTTCGATGGGTACTTTTGGGGTATATTCGACGGGGATGGCTTTTTTCTTACTCAGTTGTTGTTTCAACCACGAATTTTCATTTGGGTTGTCTAGTTCCGCACTATCGTCCAACTCTTCCCCTTTGAGAATGGAATAGAGACGTTGGATGGTCGAAATACAGACTTGGCTATCTGGGGCGATGTAGCTTGAGCTTAAACGCTGTACATTGTACAATTCTGTAAACTTCCGATTGTCGTCATTGGGTTGAAAGCTCATAAATGCCTGTTCTGCCTGTTCTCCCAAATTTTTGGTATCGACTAAAAACAAGATGCGTTTGGCGTCGGCATTTTTTAGGAGTCTGTACACAAAGGTACAAGCGGTAAAGGTTTTTCCTGCGCCTGTTGCCATTTGAATGAGGGCTTTGGGTCTATTTTTTTTAAAAGACTGTTCTAATTTATTGATGGCAACAATTTGGGCGGGGCGCAGTCCTGTTGTATCTAGGGGTGGAGTTGTGAGAAGGCGTTCACGAAGGCTTTTTCCTTTTTTGAGCCATTCTTCAATTGTTTCGGCTTTGTGGAAACTGAATACATTTCGGCCTCTTGGTTTGGGGTCTCGGAGGTCTCTAAAACGGGTGATGGTTCCCGTGCTTTCGTAGACGAAGGGCAAGGGGTCGTTCTTGCGGTATTTTAGTTTGGCTGTGGCGTATCCTTTGGATTGGTCTTCGACCGTGGTTAGGCGGTGTCCTTCCTCTTCCCGTTTTGCTTCGATGATTCCGACGGGTTTTCGGTTGACAAACAATACATAGTCCGCTGGTCCTACGTCTGTTTGGTATTCTCTAACGGCAACGCCTTTTGCTGCATGGAGGTCTACCTTTTTCTTGGACTGTACTGCCCAGCCTGCTGCTGTGAGCATTTGGTCAATTTTGTCTCTGGCTATTTGCTCGGGGTTTTGGTTGATATTTTTAGCCATTGGGGTGTTTTGCTTGTGTGTGTAAATGCTTTGACAAATATAGTATTTTTGGGTATGAATGCGAGGGTTTGAGGGGATTTTTTGTTACAATCACTCCAACTCTTGGCACATCCAAACACTCGGAATCTCCACATCAAAACCAGCCTTTTGGTAGGCTTTTCTAGCTGCTAAATGGGCAGGATCACCACCCGTTGCGACTGTGGCGACCTTCATACCAGCCTCTCGCATTAGATTAACTGCAAAATCATACATTTGGGTTCCAATGCCTTTGCCTGAAAAATCGGGATCAATGGCATTCAAGCCTATTTCTCCTACCTTGGTCTGTTCATCCATCCTAATAGATACAAAGCCAATGATTTGTTCCTCATACTCCGCTTTCCACATCGTCCAAACACTGCCTTCCTCAAATAAAGATTTAAGCAAATCTTTTTGCGCCAGGTCTTCTGGCAGTTGTGCATATTCGTATATCGTATCTCCCAGAATTTTTCTAAAAGAATCAAAAATGGGTTGAAAGGCTTTTTTTCTGATTGCCTCCAAGTTGTTGAGGTCGGCTTTGTGGGCGGTGGTGAATTTGAGTTTGTGAGTGGTGTTTTTTGTATGCATATTTAATCTTTTTTTCTTTTTTATTGGAGCAATCCCGATTTTATCGGGACGTCGCTGCTTGTTTGCCCGCTATCCACTTTTACTCCTCGCTTCAGTTTATCAGACTTACTGAGCAAAAACAAGAACGAAAGTCTCACCCTTGCAGTGGCTGAGCTTGTCGAAGCCCCGCTGTGGGGTAAACGTTTCTATCGGGGCTAGTTTAGAAGGTTCAGTCGCATTCGCAGAACACACTTTTATAAACATCCAAATTCAACGTTCCAATTGATGTAAAAGTTCTTGAAAAGCTGGTTCATTTCTTATGCTTTCCAAACTATCATCCGTCTTTATCCACTCAACATCCTTATAGCCTAGATCAACCGCCTTATGCAACATCTCTAGGGCTTTGGCTGAGTCACCTTTGAGGGAGTGGTACATGGCATAGTTGCGATAGACTCTTCCTTCCTGTGGGAATAATTTTTCATATTCTTGAAAGGCTTCTAAGGCTTCTTTAAATTGTTTGTTTTTTATATAGGCTGTTCCTATATTATTGTAATAGTGTTGCTCTTTTAGTTCTGGAGACAAAGAGGCTGCTTGTTGATATGCTTTTATGGCATTGGGGTATTCTTTTAGGTAGTAATGGCATAAACCCAGATAGTTATATATTGTTGCTTTATCCCAATAATGATCCAAAGCTTTATTGAATGATTCAATGGCTTCATTGTATTGTTTACTTCCAAAAGCTTGCATTCCTATGTCATAATGGATTGATGATAAGTTTCTAGAGACCAGAATAAGATTAGTATGCTTAGGTAGTAATTTTTTTTTTAATCTCTTAACCGCTTTTTTTTGGGCTTCTAAGGCTTTTTCTAAATCTCCTAAATCTTGATATATCCGAGCCAGATTGTTATAAGTTATAGCAATAGTAGGATGATTCTGTTCAAAAACTTGTTCATTAATTTCCAAAGCTTTTTTTTGAGCTTTCAAAGCCTTTTCTAAATCTCCTAAACCCTTATATATACTAGCCAGATTATTGTAATGAGTAGCTGTTCGAGAATGAATATGTTCAAAAATTTGTTTATCAATTTCTAAAGCCTTTTCTTGAGCGACTAAGGCTTTTTTTAAATCTCCTAAATCCTTATATATATTAGCCAAATTGTTGTAATCTCTTGCAAGATTAGGATGCTCCTGTTTAAAGACTTGTTTATCAATTTCTAAGGCTTTTTCTTGAGCTTCCAAAGCTTTTTCTAAATCTCCTAGACCTTCATATATTATAGCTAAGTTGTTATAATTAGTAGCAATAGAAGAATGATTCTGTTCAAAGACTTGTTCATTAATTTCCAAAGCTTTTTCTTGAGCTTCCAAAGCTTTTTCTAAATCTCCTATACCTTCATATATTTGAGCTAAATTATTGTAATCCATAGCAATAATAGGATGACTTTGTTTAAAGACTTGTTCATCAATTTCCAAGGCTTTTTCTTGAGCTTTCAAAGCTTTTTCTAAATCGCCCAATTCTAGATATATCGTAGCTAAATTATTATATTGTGTAGCAATAGTAGGATGAATAGGCACAAAGATCTGTT
>JAHDIA010000017.1 GCA_020631035.1 Chitinophagales bacterium
TTCGATGAATAACATCATTGACCTCATCAAATATTTTAAAGTTGGGAAGTTGTGTAAAACCTTTTAATGTGGCTGTTGTACCCGAACGTTGGCAGCCAAAAATAAAAATAATCTTCTTTTCCATAATAATTTTTTCAAACACTAATACAAACTTCCATCCTCGGCATATCCAGTAGGCAACTTTTGCAACATTGGTGGCAATAAAATATTTTCCGTAGTCGAATTATGCGTAAGCGGTTTGGGCCGTTTGTAATTTTCAGTTTTTATATCATTGAACATCTTATCAAATACAGTAATGTACTGATTTCCCATATCTTGAGTACGTAACTTGTGTTTTTTTAATGTGTCAAAAGCTGCCTGACTCATCTTTTTACACAATGTTCTATCCTTAGACAATTTTTGCAAATTGGCTACAAATGCTTCTGCATCTCCAATCGGAGCAATCAAGCCATTTTCTCCGTGTTTTATGACTTCACTAATGCCGCTTTCAATATCAGTCAAAACAGGAACACAATAATAAGAAAGAGCTTCTAAAACAGAAAGTGGCAGTCCTTCAAAATCAGAAGCTAGAGCAAAAACATGCGCCTTAGATAGTTCATCAAAAACCTTTTCCATTGGTTGACGACCCAGTAAACGAACTTTGTTCTCAACCATATACTCTTCCAAACCCTCCTGTAATTCTTCCATTTCTGGACCATCACCAATAAAGGTAAATACAAAGTCTATTCCGCTTTTATCTAATTGTTCAATGATAGGGATAAAATCCAAAATGCGTTTTTGTACTTGCACAATTCTACCTGTATAGACAATAGAGAAACGTTCTCTTTTTTGTGGGTAAGGTCTTTCATCGGGAGCATCAATGCCATAATAAATAACAGAAGATTTTGGTCTAAACAGCGGATTGTAGTCAAGCAGTTTGCGTTCAATTACTTGACTGACAGACACAATATTGTTCCAGTAACGTCCCAAACGGTAAGCATGTTCATAATGTTCTAAGTCATCACTGTGCAATACGCCTAAAATACCTACATCATCAGGTAAGTTTGCTGAAACTGCCGAAGCAATGTAGTCATAGTTGGGAACAAAAATACAAGGAGCTTCCGCTTTTAAATAGATTTGTAATTTATTCCATATTTCCTTAAAGTTACTAGATTCTGCTCCCAAAAATTTGTAGGGAACCTTAGGAAGTAAGTCAGGCTTAGTCTTAAAATGCAAAATATGGTTGGTCGTAAACAACAGGTATGCATTATAGCCTGCAGCAATCAAATGTTGAATGCACTTTTCAATAAAAGTATTGACACCACTCAGCTCCCAAGATGGAACAGTAAATATGACTGTCTTTTGTTCTTTCTTTTCTGCAATGGGACCAAAGCGTTCCTCTTTTTGTAAACGTATGCGTTCCTGATAAGCACTAAACAGAGCTTCTTCTTTATTAGAGAGATTGAATTTAGCAATATTCTCTAGTAGTTCCCCTATTGCAATGGTATAGTCTAGATACTTATAATCAGTTATAACTCTTTGCTTGGCATTACTACCCATCTTTTTTCGTTTGTCTGGGTTTTCATACCAATCAATAATCGTATTGGCAGCTTCATGGGTATCAGCGTAAGGAACCAACAGACCACATCCTCCTTCTAGTGCTTCTGAAAATCCTCCTGCTCCTTCAAATCCTAATATAGGGAGTTCAGCCGCCATCGCTTCGTGAATTACACAAGGGAATGGATCAGCACGGGAAGTCATAAAAAAGGCATCGCTACCAGCAAAATAAGGGGCAGAGTCAGGAAGTGTGCCCATAAAGAACAATTTGTCCTCTATGTCTGCAATGATGAGATCGCGTTCTAGCCAATAAAAATTCTCTTGTATTTTGGGGTGTTTGCCGCCCAACCACATAAAGTATATGTCATCTGCTTTGGTTCTACCCAATACTTGAATGGCAGTATGTACAAAAAACTCTGGACCCTTTCGCCTTGTCAATGAACCACACCCCATAACAACAAAAGCATCCTGAGGAATGTCCAACTCTTCTCTTAATTTTTTATGGTATTCTTCTCTATCTAATTTTAATATCTCTGGCTTTAACAAACCTTGTCCTTTCACCAATGTTTTACCTGGTGGAAAAGGATAGTTTTTATTTGCCATTTTGTCTACCATCTGTGATGGGAAAACTGTTAAGTCTGCACTGTCTGCAATGACCTTAAAAGTATCATCTGGATATACAAAGCCCATTTCATGAATCAAGGCGACAGTTGGAATCTTTCTGTATTTAAAATGTGGCAAAAGATTACGGGTTTCTGCCGAATTAACAATAGCACCCACAGGATTGTACTTGGCAATCAAGTTGAGTACCATGCCAATCTCTTCGGGCAAGCCCTCTTGGGCATAAGGATGCCATCTCTCAAAACGATAAGTAGGACCAGCTGCTTCAAAATCTTTACTAATAGGACCGCCATAACCCAACAAACAAATGGCATTGACATCCAAATATTCAGCAAATTGCTCAGCAATTCTCAAAATGATAAAAGGTGCACCTGTTCTTGTGGCTTCATGGGAGACAAAAACAACAAAGGGTTTGTTTTTGTCCATCTCATCCAACTTTTGCTGAAAACGAACAATTTGTATAGAGGAACTCAACTGACCAGTAACAGCCATAGACAATTTGCTCTGGTTCAAATATACAGGATTGTTCCAGTTGACATCCATAAAAGGCTTCTCTATCATTGATGGTAGAAACGAACTATTGGGCGCACGTCCTTCTTTTTCGCCTGTTACAATGTAATGTAACAAAGGATTGATAAAGCCAGCTTTTTTGATTTCAGGATTTTGTTCATAGTAAAAATCAAAATCAAAGTATTCAGTGGGAGAAATGTCTTTTTTCCAGCCTGTTTCCAAAAAATGTTCCAATAAACTTTGATTGTTAACAGGGGAATCTAATTGCTTTGTATAATAAGTCGCATTAAACAAAGGATGTGGATTGTGCAGTTGATCATTATCTTGCTTTAAATAATGTATCAATGGCTCTGATGAATCGTCCTTTTCCATATACTCTTCTCTGTAGTAAGCAGGATCAAACAGAGGGTGGGGGCAACGACCTTCTTTAGAACCATTATCTAAATAATGTTCAAAAGGGTCTAAACCTGCCGAACGAATATCGGGATTGGTACTTAAATAATAATCAGCACTAAACAATTCGTTAAAGATAGATTCAAAACCTTCTATAGCAGAATGTTTTTTGACTTTTTGTTCTTGTGATCCCTTAAATTGAGCTTGAGAGATAAAATCCAAATCACTTTCTTCGAGGGCAATATGGAACGCCAGTTTGTTGCGACCATTGTAGGCAGTGGCAGACCAGTTATTGGGTTTGGGAGGACGGTTGAAGTTGCCAGGGTTAAAATCCTTACTGGGTTTTCGGCCTTCACTTTCTCCATGAATCAAATAGTGTACAAAAGGATTAACACCTGCTGCCTTTACATCTTGTCCATTTTCATAATAGTAGTTAAAGTCAAAATATGGGCTAGGACTAATGCCCTGTTTCCAACCTTCATTCAAAAAATGCTCTAAAAGAGTTGTTTTTTTGACAGGGGTTTTAAGTTGTTGGCTGTAGTATTTTGCGTCAAAAAGAATGTGTGGATTGACCAGTTTTCCCGTTTGCTTCATATAATGTGCCAAAGGTTCCTCTTGACTGTTGCCCATATATTTCATACGATAATAAACAGGGTCAAAGAGTGGGTGGGGGCAACGACCTTCCTGACTTCCTTGTTTCAAATAGTGTTGAAGAGGAGGGGTGTTGGCAGGAATATCATAATTATTCTTTTGGTAGTACTCTTCATGAAAAAGACGATAAGCTGAAAACCTATTCAGTGCTTTAAACAGTAGACTCTTACCAGTATTAAGATGATTGGATAAAGCTAAAATCATTTATGTTTGTTTATTTCCTTTTGGGATATAGCATAAGATGAATGCAATGTTATTTTCAAATTAATGTCAAAATTGTTCCTACAAAAGATGTATTGTCAATGTAAGAAATTTGTTTTTATAGTGCAACGTTTTGTGCTTTTGAGGCAGCGTTTTGGTCTGGTTAGCCAGCGCATATTTTAGGCTTCGTACAAGTGTGCATCCATCCGCTCATCCTGCGCTTTTGTTTGATTTTGGTCCATTAAAACAACATTGCACTATTAAAAGACTATAAAAACGGTGCAAAGGTAACGATTCTTACAGCAAATTACTTGTTAAAGGTTAAATAATATTGTCATACTGACATTTTGCTAGTAATCATCATTTGAGTAAGTCATATTCCATCTTATTTGTATCAAAAATCAAAGATGCAAAATTTCAGTTTTAGTCACTTAACACAATTTTTATGTAACTTTGCAGCATTTTTTAGAAAAAAGAGAAAATTTGAGCAAGATTGCAAACCCTATTTTTAATTTAATCCCTGAGAACAATCGTCTAGAACGTATATGGTTGTTGTCAAAAATAGAATTTAAAAAACGTTATTACGAGAGTTTTTTTGGCTTAATCTGGGCACTCTTGAATCCATTACTCAAGGTAGGGGTTTACTATTTTGCTTTTAAATTTATCAGAAATAGCCCAATGGAAAACTTTGCCCTATATTTATTCTCAGGGCTAATTACCTGGATGTTTTTTACTGAAGGGGCTAGTAAGAGTATGAACATCCTTAAATCAAAGAAATATTTGATAGAAAACATACAATTTAACAGGATAGATATATTTATCTCAGTTGTTATGAGTACAATGTATGGTTTTCTGTTTAACTTTGCAGCCTTTTACATTGTATGTCTCATTATGGGGTTTGGGATTCATTGGACAATGATATACTTTCCCATTCTCATCTTAAACCTAATCATTACTACTCTAGGCTTTTCACTGATACTGGCCATTGCCAAACTATATTTTAAAGACTTACAACATTTATGGGCAATTGTTGTCTTGGCTGGCTTTTGGACAGCCCCTATTTTTTTTACAATAGAAGCTATCTTTAAGAAAGCACCTTATGTTGTATATATACATCCAGTTTCAGGTATTATGGTTAATCTTAGAAAAGTGACAATGCATGGAGAGCAATTAGATTTTTTTTTCTTGGCATATAATTTAATTTATGGATTGATTGCATTGGTAGTTGGCATTTGGGTGTTCAATCGTTTTTCAGCTCATATAACAGAAAAATTATAATTAGATGGGAAGGAGCGATGAGATAGTAGTCAGCTTAAAAAATGTCAGTAAAACCTATATGGTTCGAGACAAAAACAATGATTCAATTAGGGATAAGGTATTGAATGTATTTAAAATAAATAAAAAGCGACAAATACATGCATTAAAAGATGTCAATTTGGAGGTTAGAAGAGGAGAGTTTATTGGCATTATTGGACACAATGGAAGTGGTAAATCAACCTTGCTCAATATTATTATGGGGTCTTTGCCTGCTGATAAGGGGAGTAAAATAGAGGTTCATGGACGTATGATGCGTCTGGCACTGGGAATGGGGTTTGATGCGAATTTGACAGCTAGAGAAAATATATATGTAAATGGTTCAGTACTTGGATTGACCTTTCGAGAAATAGATGAAAGATTTGATGAAATCATCCATTTTGCAGAATTGAAAGATTTTGTAAATACCAAAGTAAAGTTTTTTTCCAAAGGTATGAGAGGACGCTTGGCATTTGCTGTAGCTGTACATGCTGAGACAGATATATTTCTTTTTGACGAATTTTTTGGAGGAATAGGAGACATTAACTTTAAAAAGAAGTCAGAAGAGGTGTTTGAACAATCCTTGGTAGAAGGAAGAACTATTATCTTAGTTAGCCATAATTTAGATGTAATAGAAAAACGAAGTGACAGAGTGTTACTTCTGAACAAGGGCGAAGTCGTTATGTTGGGTGACCCCAATGAAGCCTTGATGACTTATAAAGAAATAGCAAGGAAAGAAAGGGAAAAGCAAAAAAAAAGAAAATAAAGTTGCTATTTTTGTGAAAAATAGTTTGCCTAAATAAGTATTCAAGAAAGCGTTTTCTGCGAATGCGACAAAACTTTTTAAACTAGCCCCGATAGAAACGGATAGCTCCCGATGCGAAGCAAATCGGGACTATGAGTGGATAGCGGGCAAGCAAATTGCGAAGAAAGAGGCTAACCTTTGCTCCTAAAAACATAAAAAAACAACACTCTTTAAGGTTAAAATTATATTTGTTAATCAAAGTAAAACAAAAAAATGGATATAGCCATTGTTGGAACAGGATATGTGGGATTGGTTTCAGGAACCTGTTTTGCGGAAACAGGAAACAATGTTACATGTGTTGACATTGACGAAGCAAAAGTTAAAAAAATGCAGGCAGGTGAAGTGCCTATTTATGAGCCAGGTTTGGAGGTGCTTTTTCACCGCAATACTAAGCAAGGTAGATTGCATTTTACTACTGATTTAGCAGCAGGAATTAAAAACGCTAAAATTATTTTTCTTGCCTTACCTACTCCACCAGGAGAAGATGGTTCTGCTGACTTATCTTATGTATTGAATGTAGCAGAACAATTGAGTTTTATTATCTCAGAATATACTGTTATTGTAGACAAAAGTACTGTTCCTGTTGGAACTGCAGAGAAGGTTCATGAGATTTTGGCTAAAAATTTAGATGAGTCTTTGTTTGATGTTGTTTCTAATCCTGAGTTTTTGAGAGAAGGAGTGGCTGTAGATGATTTTATGAAGCCAGATAGAGTGGTGATTGGGACAGATTCAGAACGGGCACAAAAATTGATGCGTCAGTTGTATGAACCATTTGTTCGTCAGGGCAATCCTATTTATTTTATGGATGAACGTTCTGCTGAGATGACCAAGTATGCGGCTAATTCGTATTTGGCAACTAGAATCAGTTTTATGAATGAGATTGCCAATCTTTGTGAGAAGGTAGGTGCGAATGTAGATATGGTTCGTAAAGGAATGGGTAGTGATTCGAGAATTGGAAAACGCTTTTTGTTCCCTGGTGTTGGATATGGAGGTTCGTGCTTCCCCAAAGATGTGCAAGCCTTGTTCAAAACATCTAAACAATATGAATATAATTTCAAAATCTTGGATTCTGTAATGAATGTTAATACATTACAAAAAGAAGTATTGGCGGATAAGATTTTGAAGTATTACAATGGAGATATTTCAGGAAAAGTATTTGGTGTTTGGGGCTTGGCTTTTAAACCCAATACAGATGATATTCGTGAGGCACCAGCTTTATACATTATTAAGAAATTGGTGGAAAATGGAGCAAAAGTGAAGGTTTTTGACCCAGAAGCAATGGAAAATGTTAAGGCAATTTTTGGGGATGACATTACTTATTGTAGTGAACAATATGAAGCCATTATTGATGCAGATGCTTTGGCAATCATTACAGAGTGGGGTGTTTTCCGCAATCCGAGTTTTAAGGTAATGAAAGAGTTGTTGAACAACCCTGTTATTTTTGATGGAAGAAATCTATATGATGTGAATTTGATGAAAGACAAAGGTTTTTACTATCAAAGTATTGGACGTCCAACAGTCACTCAAGAACAAGAAGTCTCTGCATAATATTATAGTATATTTAAAACAAATCCGTGAAAAGAGTTTTAGTAACAGGTGCGGCCGGTTTTTTAGGGTCGCACCTTTGTGACCGCTTTATAAAAGAAGGTTGTCATGTCATTGGTATGGATAACCTTATTACAGGTAATATGGACAACTTATCTCATTTGATGCCATTGCCTGAATTTGAGTTTCATCATCATGATGTTACCAAATATGTCCACATTCCAGGACAATTGGATTACATTATGCATTTTGCCTCGCCAGCTAGTCCCATTGATTATTTGAAAATTCCTATCCAGACTTTGAAGGTAGGGGCAATGGGAACCCATAATTTGTTGGGTGTGGCCAAAGCAAAAAAAGCAAGAATTTTAGTCGCTTCTACTTCTGAAGTTTATGGTGACCCTTTGGTGCATCCACAAACAGAGGATTATTGGGGAAATGTGAATCCTATTGGCCCGCGTGGAGTCTATGATGAGGCTAAGCGTTATATGGAAGCCATTACGATGGCTTATCACACTTTTCATGGCGTGGAAACTAGAATTGTTCGTATTTTTAATACTTATGGTCCTCGTATGAGGCTTAATGATGGACGAGCTTTGCCAACATTTTTTAGACAAGCAATGGAGGGAGAAGATATAACGGTGTTTGGTGATGGTTCACAAACTCGTTCTTTCTGCTATGTAGATGACTTGGTTGAAGGAATTTACAGATTATTGCTGAGTGATTGTCATATGCCAGTCAATATTGGTAATCCAGTAGAAATTACCATTAAGCAATTGGCAGAAGAAGTATTACAGATGACAGCTTCTTCATCTAAAGTAATTTACAAAGATTTACCCAAAGATGACCCTAAAGTTCGACAGCCTAATATAACAAAGGCAAAGGAGATATTGAATTGGTCTCCTAAATTTGATCGTGCAAAAGGAATGGCTTTGACTTATGAATATTTTAAAGAAAAAATTGCCAAAGGGCTAGTTGATCCTGTGGGGTATGAAATGGAACAGACTACTGTTCGTAAACCTGCTTCTACTACTATGACTATGTCAAAAACTACTGTTGTTTCACCACCAAGTAGCAATAATGGTCATTTCTCAGGAAGTACCAAGACTCAAGGAATCAGTGATACTTTAAATGTCGATCAATTACTTGCAAAGTTCACACCCAACAGACCATCTAATGCCAAAGGCTCATTGAGTCATAAGCAAGTTAAATTTTTATATGAGCAAGTATTGGCTAAAAAACCCAAAGTAGCTGCGGAACTTGGAGTAGCATCAGGTGTTTCTTCAGCCATCATATTGTATGGTTTGCAAACATTAAAGAAACACAAATTGGGAAGTGCCAACACGCAGTTACACTCTTTTGATATAATGCAAAAATGTTATTGGAGTGATGATTTAGATGTTGGCTATGTTGTTAATTTAATGATTCCTGAAGAGGCGCAAAACTATATTTTGCACATTCCTTATACTTCAGTCGATTTAGGCAAGTTTCATTTACCTAATTCTATAGATTTTCTCTTTATTGATGCAAATCATAGACATCCTTGGCCAAGTATTGATTTACTTTGTGCTTTGCCATACTTAACTCCAGATGCTTTGGTTTGTTTGCATGACATCAATTTACCATTGATGAATAATAACTTCACAACCTATGGGGTGCAGTGTTTATTTAATGCCGTAGAATTAGAAAAATTTATCAGTACAGAAGATATTCCCAACATTGGTTCTATTCAATTGGATGGTAATCACAAAAAATTAGAGTCAACTTTAATTGATTTAATTAAAAATAAAAAGTGGGAAGCCAATGTTGACCCTAAAACGAAACAGCATTTATTAGATGTATTTGGTTTGGATATTTAAATTTGGAGGTTGGGTATATAGGTAAAAGCTACTTTTACTTCTTGCTCTAAAAAAGATAATAATTATGAATATTATTGAATTAATAAAACAAAAGCCTTGGTTGAGTGAGCGTTTCAAGCCAGTGGGGAACAGTATTTGGCATGTTCCTACAATGATTACTAAGGAAGAAAAATTAATGCTTGCTTGGTTGGCTGAGAACTATGTGGAAGGAGCTGGTCAAGTTGTAGACTTAGGTAGCTTTTTAGGAGGATCATCTGTCTTTTTAGCACATGGTTTAAATCAAAATAAAAAAGTCAATAAAATTTCGACAAAAGTACATTGTTATGATGTGTTTTTTATTCCACCAAGAGATGTTCATGTGATAGATTATTTTTTTTCAAAGAATAATCTTGTTTTTCCGAGTGATGGTAATATTTTGCCTTTCTTTGAAAAGGCAACCAAACCTTATCAAAATTTTATCGTTACCAATAAAGGACGTATTGAAGAGTTTGAGGCAAACTTTGGAGATATAGAACTTTTGTTTGTAGATCTTATGAAATCACCTGTATCTTATAATCATGTTGTTAAAGAGTTTTTTACAGCATTGATTCCAGGTAAAAGTCTAGTTATTTTGCAGGATTATTTATATAAAAATTCTGGTGCTTGGCATGCTATTTTGATGGAAAAATTATCAGATCATTTTGAGTATATAGTAGATACACAGGTGAATAGTGTTGTTTTTCTACATACCAAAGCTTTAAGTAAAGAGATACTAGAATCTTGTCTTTGGGAAAATATCTCTTTTGATGAAAAAGTAGCACTAATGGAAAAAGCTAAGAAACGTTGGAATTTAATTCCTCATATAGAAATAATAGAAAATCAACTTACATTATTAAAGACTAAGACTAAGACTAAGGCAATACAATAAAAATTTATTACTAAATAGTCCTCAAAAAAGTTGAGATTTTCTTTATATACTAAATAATTATGTGGGTGCCATTTCTTGTCAGACATCCAGGAATATTGATTATTTGCAAAAAGTAATTTTAATCTGATTTTTTTGCAAAGAATTGATTAGCAATGCTCTCGTTTTCTATTTATCACCGCAAAGTGTTACAAGCAACAACAAATACAATCTTATTTTAATCTTGCTAAGATGCATATATGACAAATTTGCATGCTTACTTGTATTAATTGTAAATACTATAATTAGATTAACCAAATGAATTTTCAAACAGTATTAATCATTACTTATGGTAGAAGTGGTTCTACCTTATTACAAGGAATATTAAATTCAATTGATGATCTTACTATAATGGGGGAAAATAATAATTTCTTATATGATATTTATAGTGCCTATAATCATTTAGAAAAAAGTGTTAAAATAGGGAAACGGATTGCGAAAAATAAACAGTTAACGGACAATTATCAGCACCCCTGGTTTGGATACAGTAAAATAGACTTAGAACTGTTTTTAAATGATGCTTATTTATTGGTCAAACGAACAATAGCTCCACCTAATGTGAAGTATTGGGGTTTTAAGGAAATAAGATATCTTAATATCCAAGATTTGGAAGCATATCTGGATTTTTTGGCTAAATTACTACCAAGTCCTTGTTTTATATTCAATACTCGTGATTTAGCACAAGTTAAAAAGAGTGGTTGGTGGGCAAAAAAGGATGATAAGGAAGTTATTCAACGTTTGACTTTATTAGAAGAAGATTTTCATAAATATGCTCAAAAAAGACCTAGGAGATGCTATGAAATTACTTATGAGGATGTGTGCAATAAAACAAAGAAATTAAAGGAGTTATTTGATTTTATAGGTGTTGAGTATGAACCAGAAAAAATCAATAAAGCTTTAAGTACAGAACATAGTTCCAGTAATAATATTACTTTTCATAATTTAAAAAAATGAGTAAAAAAAGAATTATAAAAGGTGTAAGTACAGTCGATACTAATCAAAAAAAAGAAAAAGTTAGCTCTAAAAGTATTGAAGATCAATTAAATAGTTTATTTGATGAAAATTATTATCTGTCTGCGAATGCAGATATTAGAAACAACGATATACCAGCTTTAGAGCACTATCTTTCTTTTGGGCATAAAGAGGGACGTTGTCCCAACATACTATTTGATCCTATTTACTACAGATTGTCTAATATGGAACCATTTGAGTATGATATGGAACCTATGCAACATTATCTCAAAAATGGAAAGAATTTATTAGACCCTCACCCACTATTTGATAGTAAGTTTTATCAGACTAATTGGGGAAAGCCAATAAAGGATATGAGTCTATTGGAACACTTTCTTACTATTGGTTGGAAAGAGAAGGTAAGTCCTACTCCACATTTTGATTTTGAGTACTATTTAGAGAATAACTCAGATATTCGAGAGGCTAAAATGAATCCTTTGTTGCACTATTTGCAATATGGTGAAAATGAAAATCGTAAACCTAATATTGATTTTATACCAAGCGATTCTCCCAAGCCTGCCATGTATAAACTATGGAATCACATGGCTTACCAAGAGAGACGTAAGTTGACTTACTTTGCGATTTATAAAGAAGGGAAACCAGATATTTTTCACCCAACTGTTCTTGATAAACTAGAGGATATTATTGCACCAACTAGAAAGCTTTCTAGAGTATTTGATTCAGAATATTATTTAAATGTTTATGACGATATTAGAACTGCTGGACTAAATCCTTTTGATCATTATGTCAATTATGGAACATATGAAGGGCGACTCCCCAATGCACTCTTTGACCCAGGTTATTATCGTCTAAATAATATGGAAGCTGGAACAAAAGAAGAGCCCTTAAATCACTATATTAAAAACCATGATAAAAAATTAAATCCACATCCTCTTTTTGATACTGAATACTACGCCAAACAATTAGATAATGAATCATTGGATGGCAAAACCTATTTAGAACACTTTCTACAAAAAGGATGGAAAAAAGGCATTTCTCCTACTCCTCATTTTGATATAGAATATTATCTTGAGACTTATCCTAATATCAAACAACATAAACTTAATCCATTAATCCATTATTTAACTTTTGGTGAAAAAGAAGGGTATAGCCCATCTCCTAATTTCTATCCTAATTTCTTTGAAAAACCTCCCAAACTTCCAGAAGAAAATGTTGTAGTTTTTAAAGGAAAAACAAAGCTTCAGTTTTATGCTGAAGATAAACTCGTTCACAATAAGCCATTTCAGAAGTTTTTGACAGGTCTGTATCAAGTGCCCAAAGATGAGCCTTGTATGATCTTTGTGACACATGACGCTTCTAGAACAGGGGCACCTCTTATTATCTTGAGATTAGCAGAGTATTTCAAAAAACATTTGGGAATAACTCCTATTAATATAAGTTTTGGAGGAAAAGATCTCTTATCAGATTTTGATGTAGCAGGTCCAACTTATACACTGCAATACTATGGAAAAAATGAAGAATCATTAGACATTGAGTTTGTAGCCTTATGTAATGCTTTAAAAGCGCGTCTACCAATAGGGGCATTGGTCAATTCAGCAGAATCTAGACGCATGTTGCCTTATCTCAAAAACCAAAATATAAAAGTCATTAGCTTGGTTCATGAAATGGCTAATTATTATCCCAAAGATGCTTGGAAAATAATCAGCAAAAATTCAGAATTAGTTGTCTTCCCCTCTCAACCTGTTCTGGAGCAAGCCGTTAAAAATACTGCTTTCAAAAAAGACCAAGTATTGGTGAAGGGACAAGGTTTGTTTAAGCCTGAGCTACTAAAGGTTGATAAAACCAAAGCTAAAGCCAAATTGCGTAAACAACTCAAATTATCTAAAGACGCATTTATTATTTTAGGCTGTGGTACTGCTAATGAAAGAAAGGGTATAGATATTTTTGTAGCAACGGCGATTGATTATTTGCAATCCAATACCCAAAAAAATAATGTTTATTTTGTATGGTTAGGGGAAATCATTGATGAATATTGTATAAATAGAGCATTGCAAGATATAGAAATAACAGGTCTAAATGATAAAATACTCTTCCCTGGAGCTGTTTCAGATACTTCAACATTCTTTGTTGGAAGCGACATGTTTTATTTAACATCAAGAGCTGATCCATTTCCTTGTGTAGTACATGAAGCAATGGCAGCTCAGTTAGTACTTGTTGGATTTGAAGGAACAGGAGGATTTGTAGAAGCCATTGATAACACCTGTGGCTATTCTGTTCCTTTTAGAGATTTGAGCCAAGTAACAGAAATTATAGATGATCTTTATGCCCATCCTGAAAAATTAAAAATGATGGGGGCAAAGGCAAAAACTAGAGTGATAAATGAGTTTGATTATTTAAAATATACCAAAGAAGTGGGGCAGTTGTTTATTGACTTACCTACTGATGTGAAAAATAAAAAGATAATCAATGCTAAAAAAGCTACATTAGCAAAAGCCATTGATGGGAAAGTTAAATTTCAGGAAAAGAAAAAAGTGATTTTTGCATTAAATGATTGGTATATTAGTGGCGTTAATACTGTGGTAGATAATTTAGTACGTCAACTAAACAAATTGGGATATGATGCCTATATCTTATTTACCTCCCAACAATCTCTAGGACAACCTGAAGAGTTTTTACCAGATGCTCCTTATCGCTTTTTAACAGATAAATATCTAAATACAGAAGAAACTTGGGACTTGTTAAAAGAATATCTTGAGGCAGCAACCCCTTGTGTTTTCTTCCCTAATTGTGATTATGTCGCTTCTTCACTTTCTCCCGATTTGAATAATGATGTTGGAATCGTTGGAGTATTACATAGCGATGATTCTGAACACTATGAACATGGGTATCGTTTGGGACATTATTGGAATCATATCGTTACAGTAAGTGGCTTGCTCAAAACAGAAATGAAAAAGTACAATCCGCTTTTTGATCCCAAAACTACTGCTATCTATAATGGTATTGATGTTGAAGATCTAAAAGAATCCCCTAACAAAAATACTAAGTTTTCTATCATCTATACAGGGCGTATTGTTCAATACCAAAAACGCATTTTTGACTTATATAAAATTGCTGAAAAACTTGATGAAAGAGGTGTCGACTTTGTATTTACATTCATTGGAGGGGGAGAAGATGAAGGTGATTTTAGAGCAATGATTCAACCTCTAGAGGAAAAAGGACGAATTCGTTATCTTGGTAGACAACCTATGAAAACGGTTTTCAAAGAATTGAAAAAACACCATGTTTTTGCACTGTTTTCTGATTTTGAAGGCTTGCCAATGTCATTATTAGAAGCATTGGCTTGTTGGTGTGTACCAGTTGTCACAGACATCAAGAGTGGTATCCAAGAAGTTTTAGAAAGTGGTAAGAATAGCATTATATCGCCTTTAGACGATATTGATACTTTTGTAGACAATCTTGAAAAGTTGAGTAAAGATCCTAAAAGTTTGGCAAAACTGGCTAAAAATGCATATGCTACCTTGAAGGAGAAAAAGCTTAGATCAGAAGATATGGGTGAATCGTATGCCAAAGTAATAGACGCTGTGTTTAAGGAAATTGAATCTAAAGTCTATGAAAGACCTGAAGCATTGACCTTTAGATCTCCTTTTGGCAATCGTTTAATTCCTCCAATGATGCAAAAATTATAATCACACTTAATACTTTGTAATTTAAGGGTTAAATGCATTTTGCTAAGAACCTCTGTCTAAAAACCTATTCTGAAGTCGCAGACCAGCAAGGGGGTTTTAAACAGGTTCTAAGTTTAGTGTGTTTACCCCTTTTTTAATTCATAATATGTGTGAATATAAGTAGTGTGACATAATTAAGGTTACATTTTTGATGAGCTTGTTTTTGTGTTTCTACAAGGTGAAAAACGGACTGGGCTGGCACTCCAGTCCTAGCAGAGCTAAGGCGAGTATTTTTAACGCAGTAGAAACCAAAAAGAAGCCATTGGTCCGACATTTCGGCATAAAATATTAAGATAAATTTGTCAGACTACTTAAAGCACAGCACTATAGTTTGCAATTGAAGCAAATGTGTTATGCTGCGTCGCAACTAATTTGCCCGCTATTCGCTGCTACTCCTCACTTGGCTTACAACAGCCTATGGAGTGTTTAGAAGCGAAAAAATGAAGCCAATTGAGAGTTAAATAGCCCCCAAACCCCATAGAGTGTCTGAGGCTGTTGAAGCCTCGTTGTGGGGTATTCGCTACTATCGGGGCTATATTAGTCTGTTCACTTGCCTTCGCAAAACACATTTTTTGGCAATAATGATAAAAGCATATTTTTTATCAAACATATTCTATGGTTTGGAAAATATTCTTTTACTTTGTTTGGATAGGTTGTTTTTTAGCATTACTTAATGCATAGGGTTGAGTAATTGTTAGAATATTGTATTACACCTTGACTTACTTTAAAAACCCATAATTTATTTATTTAATACACTAATTTAATGATTTCCAAAAGACATAAATTTATCTTCTTTCATGTTCCCAAAGCTGCTGGAAGTTCTGTATTAGAAACACTCAATAGAAACTTAAAGGATAAAGGGCAAATAAATGATAAAAATATTCAGTTAGTTGAATATTTAAAACAAATTAATGCAGCAATGTGGCCCAATCATATTAAGTGCCAATTGATGAAGGACTTTCTAGGGGCATCTATTTTTAATCAGTATTTTAAATTTGCTTTTGTTCGTAATCCTTGGGACAAATTGGTTTCTTTGTACCACTATGTTAAACAAAAAGAAACTAAAATTTATGCTTCTAAGGGAATTGAATTACCTAAATTCAACCGAAATATTATTGAGTCTGAATCATTTGATGATTGGGTCAAAAAAGGTAATTTAGGAGACACACAATTCAAGTTTCTAACCTCAAAATCTGGTAATTTACTCGTCGATTATATAGGGAAAACAGAAAACTTGCAATCTGATTTTAGCTATATATGTGGTCTCCTGAATATTCCTAACATTACTTTGTCACAAGTCAATAAATCTAAACGTGCTGATTATAGAGAATACTTTACACAAGAAAGTATTGATATTGTAAATGAGAAATTTAAAAATGATATATATCTATTTGGATATAATTTTGATAGTGAAGAAGATAAAGAAACAAATCCTGCTCCTTATTTAAGGTTACTAAAAAAACAACCCAATAGCAATATTGATATTCAAGTTGACAAAATTCTTAAAAAGAATAAGTTTGTAGAACTTCCTGAAAACTTGCAAGAACAACACACATTATTACATACTAACAAAGTAGATGAAGACCCACTGGAAATAATATTGAATGTGAAAGGTGTTAATAATCAAGCTATTACACAGTTGGAATTTGCTTGTTCTGCTTACAATGCCAATAGCATTAATCAAGGGGTATTACTCAAAATAATCTTTGAAAGCGAAGGCTTAATAGAATATCAAGAACTATTCACATTACAAGCACAAATGGTGCATAATATAAATATTAAACTACCCAAGAAATTACATTATACATTGAAAATCGTAGCTTTAAATCGCCCTGAAGCTAAAAATAACCATTGTTGTGGAATAAGAATAAGTCCACTTGTTTTTTCTTAAATAAAACCGACTAGCTATTCTGAATTACTTTTAACAAGATGACGAGTAATGCTGTTTTTCTTAAATAATTCATGTAAAAAATGCTCTGATAGTTTGGCATATTCAGTTTGAAGATGTTCAAAAAGTTGAATGTCTAAACTATGCAATACTGCAAGTTTTTGATAGGTTTTTTGTGAAAGTGAAAAATTATTCTTAGAAATGTTTATAGTAACATTTTTTCTTTCAGCAATTTCATAAGGAAATCCAAGAGCATTCATTAAAATTGCCATGGATAAATGATAGTGTTCTGTTAAACCAATAAAATGGTAACGTTCGCATAATTTATTCCAATACTCTGGGAAAGATTGTGCTCCTCCTACTAAAATACTTGAAATAACATTTGGAGTAACCTCTTGAAAAGCAAACTCTTCAAAGTTGGGATATTTATCTACAAAACTTTCATAGTCTGGATGATTAGGCGTACACATATAACGATATTGTGAAACAATTCGCTGAATGGGGTGACGTAAAAAAGTAATGGTGTAGTGAGGGAACTCTTGCTCTCTAAATAGTTGTACATGCTCATCCCATAAATGACCAGAAGCCAGCCTGTAAGTTTCTTTTTCTTCAATAAGTTCTTCTACAGAACCAATAATGTCATTCCAACGCACAGAAAAACTGGGGTCTATGTATTCTTTTAACTGGCCAATACTAGTGTTGCCAGCAGCTTTAGGTAAGTGTAAGTAAATAAGTAGAGACTCATCTAACTTTGAAAATGAATGCTCTAGGTATTTAGTGAGGGGCTGAGTGAATAAATGTGAGAAATTATATAACATAATAATGATTGGTTGAATTATAGAGCCACTATAGGCTATTTGTTGTTTTTGTTTGTTTTATAAATGCATATGATTTCTTATAATCAATTGTTTGTTTAAATAAAATGAAAATAATGAGATTTGGTGAAATAGTATCATTCATTTCATTACAAAAAATATCTTTTCACATTATCAATGGGATCAAATATGTAGTAACTATAAGCAAAAGGTTGACATTACTGCATTCTTCTAGGATGACTTTTCAGGTTTCCATATTTAATTCACCACACTCCTGACAAAAAAACATAAAAGTATAATGCCAAAATAGCTGTAATTATATATGTATTTGTACAAATACATATATAATTACTATTTCAAAATAGAATCATTTATATTGAAAATAGATGCGCTTAATATAGCTTGAATGGTGTGGTTTTTTTGCAATATAGCCACTAACATATTATGTAAATATAAGTAAAAAATCAATTTAATAGGAGTTTGTAATAAATTTATTTTGCCAATAAATGCAAATTTAAATGCGGAAATACATAAAAATTTGATTTCTAAAATATTATATGTTTTATTTATTGGGTATTTAGAAATATCTGTCTGAGCCATTTTGGGACATTTATTGGACCATAATACAGTGGAGAAATAAGGATGCTCCTTTTTTGCATAAAAAGTGCACATAAATAAGGTGCTTTAACAACAAGTGTGGCGAATGTGACAAGCAAATAATATAGGAACCAGCCCGATTTCATTGACAAAGCCTTGCCTATTCGCTTCTTCACAAAAGATAAATGATCTAGTTTATATTGTGGTTTCAAAAATTATTGAAAATCCAATAAATAAGTATTTTTGTTTAAGCTTTTTTTGAAAAAATGTAACAAAATGTTTGCAGAAAAGGTATTTTGTTATATATTTGAACTAAATAATTATACAAAACCATGTCAGAACTCGAATTTTCTAATGCAGTAATTGATTTCTCCAGCAATCTAAAACCCTTTGCCATTAACCTAACGCAAGACAAGGAAGAAGCCAATGACCTGGTCCAAGAGACCATCTATCGTGCATTGGTGAATCGAGAAAAGTTTAGGGAAGGCACCAACCTCAAAGCCTGGTTGTTTACCATTATGAAGAACATCTTTATCAATGGCTACCGTCGCAAATCCAAGCGAAAAACACTCATTGATACAACGGAAAACCTACATCAATTCTGGTACTGCCAAAACCACCACGGTCAACCGTTCCGATGCTAACTTTATAATGGAGGACATTATGAAGGCAATTCAAGGCTTAGACAGGGATTATAAAGTGCCATTTATGATGCATTTCAAAGGTTATAAATACCAAGAAATAGCTGAAGACCTCAACTTACCACTTGGTACAGTCAAAAGTAGAATCTTTTTTGCTAGAAAAGACCTCAAGAAAAAACTCAAAATCTATGAGGACAACAAAAATTCTGGTGAACGCAAATAATGTTCTTTGCCAATTTTGGGAGAGTGATTCTTGAACAAATAGTAGGGAGCTACAAGCAACTGGATAGCTTGTTAAAGAAACAGCTCGCTTCCACAAAAATTTCAAAGGACGAAAGTAATGTTCTTTGCCAATTTTGGGAGAGTGATTCTTGAATAAATAGTAGGGAGCTGCAAGCGACTG
>JAHDIA010000740.1 GCA_020631035.1 Chitinophagales bacterium
GCCCCACCAGAACTACACAAAAAAATAGTCAATCACAGAAATGGCGACATTCAAAATACTTGGGATTATTTTTCATTGGCAGTCATTGTATACGAGCTCTTATTGGGCATTCATCCTTTTCAGGCATCGCACCAAGAATATACTACCCGACCTGAACTGATACAACACGATTTTTTTGTCCACGGTCCAAAGGCAAAACAATTACACGTCATTCCTCCCATTCATCAAAGTTTTAAGAAGTTTAATGTTAAGATTCAAGAACTCTTTATACAAACCTTTACCAAAGGACAAACCCAGCCCAAAGAGCGAATCAATGCCCAAGAGTGGGCAGAAAACATTTTTCCAATCATTGGTTTGGACAGTACTTATGAGGTGCAAATAGTTCCAAAAGAAAACAAACAAAAACTTCCCAGACCTTCAACAAAACCCAAAACTGCACACATTATAAGTCAACATAAATACAATCTCTCTTTCCTTGACCCTATCTTCATTCTTATATCTATTGCTTTTATTATTTTTTCAGCTTTGAATGTGTTTCCAATTTTTTTCACTGGTGCTTTCTTAGCAGCATTATTTAAGCTTCCAGTATTATTTTTTTTCCTCTTTAGTATTATAGTAGGAGCTATTTGGATTCATCTTTTAAAAAGTTTAAATTGGGGAACAAACTTTGCCAGTTTAATCAATAGACATAATATAAAACAACTATTGACTCCTCCTGATGTGTTTAAATTTATAGCCTTGTTTATTCCGTTCATTTTTACAACTTACAATTTTCACCTTGCAATAGAGCTAGAAGACCAAAATGCTCAAGCATCAATACAAAAACACCATCACATAGATTTTCCACCATCCTTTCCAGGAGGAGAAGAGGCATTAGAGCAATTTGTTGTTTCTAATAGGATAATGCCTGAACTCGCCCTCAAAGGAGAGATAGAAGGTAGAACACTCCTCTCTTTTGTGGTTGCAAGAGATGGTAGTATAAACAGTGTTCAGATTATACGTGGCTTATCTGATAGTTGCGATCAAGAAGCCATTCGTTTGGTTCAATCAATGCCCAAATGGATTGCTGGACGAGACGACGATAAAAGTGTAAGCGCAACTGTCAGATTAAAAATCTACTTTGGTCCAGAAGAATATTCTCCACATCAATCTCATCTAAAACCCGTAGAAATTCTGAAGTAATGGGAAACTTATTTGTACTTAAAAAGTGTTAATATAGTACATTTAATTAAAAATTGACACCCAAACATGATGCCCTTATATTACTATGATAAGGCTGGGACACCTATACCAATTTCCAGCCATCCCATTACCACCGCAGGGGGCGAAGGCAGTATTTACGACCTACTTGGTCCTATGGATATTCCTATGGTTGCCAAAATCTACCATACCACCCAAATGGCACAAAAGCGACAAGCTAAGTTGGAGTTTATGATTGGGAACAATCCCACAAAAAATACTCCCAAAGAAGTTCAAGAGGCGGTTGTTTGGCCTATCAATACCCTTTACAATCAAGAAGGCATCTTTGTGGGATTTACAATGCCCAAGGTCAATGAGACAATTGGCCTAAAAGCATTGACCTTGCCCAAAAACCCATCCAAAACACAAGGCGCACAATGGCATATTTTTGACCACAATGAATTAGCTTCACACCAAAAACGTTTGGTCGTTGCTTACAATCTTGCCCAAGCAATACACAGCATTCACCAAAGTGGCAATTATGTCATTGTAGACCTCAAGCCCGAAAATGTATTCGTCAAAACCGATGGCAGCATCGCCATCATTGATTTGGACAGCATTCAAATCAACAACCCCAATGTGCATTTTCCCGCCAAGGTTTATACCGAAGAATTTGCTCCACCCGAAAAACACAAGGGCATAGTCAATCACCAAAGCGGCAGCATTGGGGTAGAATGGGATTATTTTTCCCTAGCAGTCATTTTGTACGAATTGTTCTTGGGCATTCATCCCTTTCAGGCATCCCACAAAATATTGACCACTCGTCCCGAAATGATTGAACGGGGATTGTTTGTTTTTGGACAAAAAGCCGACCAATTGTATGTCATTCCCAACATACACAACAATTTCAAACGTTTGCACATCGACTTACAAAAAACAGAGAGGCATTGGCAGAAGATGCTGTCAATGTCCTAAAGCAACTCAATCCAAATGATCTCGATATTATCAACAAGCACACTGGTAAATATACGCTGACCTATAAAGATTTGAGTCCTTGAAGTAACAAGAACTTAAATCGACGATGAATTATAAAAATAAAACGATGCCCAAATCTGAAAAAAAAAGAACAGTTATTCAAGTCAGTGAGGTGCTATACAAACTCTTGTATGGCATTAAATACATTGCCAATGTCATTTTTTATAACCTAAGAAGCTTTCTACTATTGATAAGTTTCGTCTTAACAATTGGCGTTCCTATCGCTTTGCATTGGATACAGCCCAACCAATCCCTCATTTACATTTATATAAAACATGAATACAATCCTAAAGAAATAAACGATGCAAGAAGCCGCTACCTCCGAAAAGCAATTTCTCATTACTTGAGTAAGTCTGAACATTATGAGTTTTCCATTGGCGACTTGACTCAATTATCCGACTCAGCAGTGGTTCGCTTTGATGTGGATAGCACCAACCAAATAAACAACATTCAAATTGTGTACGAAAATGAAGAAAAAGTCGCTTCAGACATCGTTCAAGCATTACACAAACTAAATGAGTCTAAGGCACCATTGTTAAAAGAACACCAACACAGTGCCATGCATTATTACATCAATTTCCACAATAAAGGAGATAAGCAAAATAGTCGATGGCTAGCACATTATAGATAGATTATTATGAGGCAGCGTGCCTCTTTCATGGCTGCATTGTGGTCTGGTTAACCAACGCATGTTTTGGGCTGCGTACAAGGGTGCATCCTCCCGCTCGTCCTACGCCTTTAAATGAATGCGAACCGACGCAGCACCCAATATGCCTCCTACGCCCGATGGCAACGATTACCTAGCATTGAGATGGGCATTGTGAAGTAGGAAGTACCGCAGGCTGAGGCACGAAGACAAGCTACGACCATACTGAACTGACCAGCACAATGCGTAGTAAAAGTGAACAGCGGGGACACCC
>JAHDIA010000741.1 GCA_020631035.1 Chitinophagales bacterium
ACATTGGCAAACAAGTCAACAACCTTATTTTCCAATTGGAATTTTTTCCGCAAATCAGATAATGTAAAATCAGTATAAGCCATAATCTTCTTCTATGATTAATTTGAATGATAGTAAGATAATACATTTAATTAGATTCAAATGTATTTTAGGATTATTTTATACTGTGTTGTTTTCTCAAATAACTTCTCAAGCAAAAAGTAAGAAACAATAAGACTGCACCACCCACATACCACAAAAGCGATCCTCGATCAGTAGAATTTGGAGAAGATGGCTGACTGTTTGCAAATTTTTCTTGTAAAAGCTTTATCTCTTCTGAAAACAACTGCTCAGTTTTTTTGCGTTTTTGTACCATTGCTTGTGCCACACTGTCTCTTAAAACTTTCAATGCTTGTAATTGTGATTCGCTAGGATTAATAGGAGGAGGTGGTGGTGGAACAATGTGTAATTCTTGGGCATTCATAGAAGTTGGACGACTCTTTGGTCTACTCAAAGAACAAAAACTGATGTCAATATTTTGGGAACCCCTAGCATAGACCAACCACTGTCCCTCAGTATTGGGAATTAAAGAACAGGATGTATTGTAATCACCATCTATATAAGTTTCTGAGGGATCAATGCCTTTGAATGCTTCAACAATTTTAAATCTATAGGTAGAATCAGTATAATGAATCAATTCTCCTAGAAAAATGACTTCACTTTGTTCAATGTTCCAAATTCTAGCCTCTTTCAATGGCTTTTGTTTGTCACATACACAAGCATTTGCCACAACTGGCAGTAAGAGTAAACACAAACTTATTAGAGGTAGAATAGGAATCCTTGATTTCCAATTTCGCCTACCTATATTTTGCATCATAATATTTATGAATGTCTTTTAAATATCTGGCTGGAATGCCAACAGTCTCATTATGAGCGTGATAATAGAAATCATATATTCTAGTCATAATGGTGCCTTTGGCAGCATCAGTTACCGCACTAAAAGAGGAGTGATCGTTTTGTAAAGCATAAACTTTCCAATGAACATCGTGGGTACGAAGCCCTAGTATGATGTGTCCATATATTTCGTGAATCCCAATAAATGATCTTACATTGGCTCTGGTTAATTCTGCTGCTCGCATTCGACCTGTATCATTTACTTTTACATGGTATAGGCTGTCAGTGCTGTTTTTGGTATCTGCTTGTAAGTCGCCTACAGGAGCCGTTTTTATCACAACATTGCTATGTGTCAATTCAACGCCATTGGGTAAAACAAAACCATCTAACATCGAAAGTTTGATTTTGATGTAAGCATTGGGAGATAAACGAGTATCTTGGGTATAATGTGCATGACCACTTTTGATGAGTGTTAGGGCATCTGAGTGTTTGAGTGTCTCTGTATTTTTATTGGTTAAAAACTGATAGCTTTCTTTGGTCATAACAATGGCTTCACCATCCCAGCCATTGGAGTCTAAACCCAATAAGTTGCCTTTTTTATCATAGATTGGATTTTTGGCTATTTGGTGTCCGTTGTTTCTCCATAAACTTTTTCTAAAACTGTGGCTAGTGCTTGATTGTTTGTTCCACTTTTTTTGAATATCTCTCATTTTAATATCAAATTTAATTTAATGATCTGTTGTAGGTCGGGCGAATATAATGCATTTATACGTGTTAGGCAATAGTGTTTGCTTTTTTAACAGTAGAAAGTTTGGTTCTTTGGCAATTTTTGGAGAGTGGTTCTTGAACAAATAGAAGGGAGCCACAGGCGATGGGACAGCTTGTTTAAGAAATAGCTCTTTTCTGTAAAAATTGTCAAAGAACGGAAAGTTTTAAAGAAGCGAAGGAGGAAGCGGGTGGATTCAATTGACGACGTAGCCCAAAGCATGCGCCCGATAACCAGAGCAAACGCAGCCATGAATCACTGACGTTGCACCATAAATAGTTGAAAATTTAAAATGAAAAACTTAAGAGTGGCGAATCTTGGGTTTTCAAGTCGTATTAAAAATCCTTAAAACTACCCTCATCCCAAGCTTTGTAGGGACTTTGTACGTAGTATAGAGGGAAAGAACCACAAATAAGCTTATTTTTGCGGCTCTTTGGTCATATTTTGTATTGGAAAATTGAAGATTTTATGAAAAAGTTATTGCTTTTACTAGGGCTGATTGCCACCTTTTGGGCCTTTGCTCCTTCGCCTGACCAAAATGTCAAATTTGGTTTGTTAAAGTACAGTGGGGGAGGAGATTGGTACTCAAATCGGGAGACCTCATTGCCCAACTTAATCAGTTTTTGCAATCAAGAATTGGGTATGAACATTGACCCCAATCAAGTGATTGTAGAGGTGGGAAGCATTGATTTGTTCAATATTCCATTTGTACACATGACGGGACACGGAAATGTTATCTTTTCAGATGACGAGGCTGAAAATATGCGCAAATACCTCGAAGCTGGTGGCTTTTTGCACATAGATGATAATTATGGAATGGACAAATTTGTCCGAACAGCTATGAAACAAGTTTTTCCTAGTAAAGAATTTGTAGAACTGCCTTTTTCTCATCCTATTTACCACCAAAAGTATAAATTCTCTAATGGTTTGCCCAAGGTTCACGAACACGATGGTAAACCCGCTCAAGGATTTGGGATTTTTGTAGAAGATCGTTTGGTCTGTTTTTATTCGTCTGAGTCAGATTTGGGCGATGGTTGGGAAGATCAAGAAGTCCACAATGATCCTGAACCTGTACGCCGTAAAGCTTTGCAGATGGGCGCAAACATTGTACAATTTGCTTTTACTCAGTAACATTATATTACCCAAAATAAGATGAAAAGATCAAGAAATACTATTGGGCTTTTTTTCATTGCAATTTGTTTTTGCTTTATGGCTTGTAACAATACAGCCTCTACAACTTCGACTGCAAGCAAGCGACAAAATACAGAAGTAAACAATGGTAAATTGGTCAAACTGAGCAAGGCTGAGGTCATTCAAAAGGCAAAAGAAGGGACTTTTAGCATTCTTAGGGCGAGTTTCAAAAATCAGTCAGGTCAGCCAATGACTCAAGAGGAAAGACATCTCTTTAATAAGGGTGAATTTGGGAAGGATTATTATGTCAATGGACAAGGCAAGATTGAAGAGGTGGTGGTGCGTCCCGCCACCAT
>JAHDIA010000742.1 GCA_020631035.1 Chitinophagales bacterium
CATATTGGCTTTTGAGCGATAGTTGTCAGCAGAGGTCATATCTACTTGCATCAAATCTGTTAAACCATCATTGTTGACATCTCCAGCATCAATGCCCATTCCATAAAAACTGATTTGTTGGAAACAGTCTTGCATTGCATTGGTAAAAGTACCATCACCATTGTTTAGGTATAAAAAGTCTGGAGTATGAAAATCATTGGATACATAAATGTCTGTTAAATTGTCGTCATTTGCGTCAAAAGTCAAGATGCCTATCCCTAGCCCAAATGCCAAAACTCCTGCTTCCTCTGTAACATCCGTAAATTGTCCATTGCCATCGTTTCTATACAAATGGTCTGAGTTTTCCCAGCTTACATTTTGGCTCATTTGGTGGTATTCGGCTACGGTACTGTTAAAAGAGGTAGGCGGATAATTTAAAACGTAGACATCCAAGTCGCCATCTTGATCGTAATCCAAAAAGGCGGTTTGAATGCTGTAGCCTTCGTCGGCTAATCCATATTTTTCGGCGGATTCTACAAATTGCGGAATGCCTTTTTCATCTGTTCCTTGATTGATGTACAATAAATTTTTGCGACTATTCCAAATGCCCGCTACTGATACATAAATGTCTAAAAGCCCATCGGCATTGATGTCGGTCATACTACAGCCTGTATGCCAAAAGCCTTTGCTGTTTGTTCCTGCTTGTTTTGAAATATCTTCAAATGTTAGATTGCCCTTGTTTAAATACAATTTATTTTCATCCATATTGGAAGTAAAAAACACATCGGCTAAGTCATCTCCATTTAGATCGCCAGTTGCTACCCCTCCACCCATATAAAAATAGCCATATTTGAAAAAATTCATTGTGTCGTTTACACTCAGATTGTTTTCAAAATGAATACCTGATTGATTGGGTAGAACTTCGGCAAAAATAGGGGAAGAAATAATGGTTTCTTCCCCTTGCTCAAAAGATCTAGCTTGCTCACTTTGACAAGCTGAGAAAATGACAATCAAATACCAAATCCAAAAATGGATTGTTTTTTTAATTAGTTTCATTTGGTTATATAAAGCATTCAACTACCATCCTGGATTTTGATCCAAGGCTGGTGCTCTTACTATTTCGTCGGCAGGAACAGGGAATAATTTGTGCTTGGCTTCAAATCCATCATCAGCCAATACATTCTCAGCAATGTCCCATCTAACCAAATCAATGAATCGGTGTCCTTCAAATGCCAACTCCAATCTTCTTTCTGTTTGAAGAGCTGTTACCAAAGCGTCACCACTGGCAGTAATTGGTTCCAGTTCTACTCTTGCCCTAACCTGATTGATTAAATCTTGAGCCGTTCCTTCATCGCCACTAAATGCAGCCGCTTCAGCAGCCATCAACAAGACGTCGGCATATCTGAGCAATCTCCAGTTGGTGCCGTAGTTTTGTGGTACAGAAACCTCATTGCTTTCAGAAGGGTAAGTACCATATTTGAGTCTTACATAGCCTTCATAATCGTAAGAATTACCCGCTACATCTCCCCCTGCTGCATTGTAGTCTGCTTCTGACATCAAAGTGGCTGCTTTTCTTACAGCATCTCCTGCTGCATCAAAAGCATCTGCCAAATCAGTAGTAGGGTAATTGAAACCCCAACCTTCTACGATACCATTTTCAGTATTGCCAAAATCACCTTCTCTTGGTCCCATTAATTGAATGTGCATATTGGCTTCCCAAGTTCTTTCGTCTTGACCCAAATCCCACGGATTGGTTCCCCAATTGTATCCAACATCTGAGGTAAAAACTGCTTCCAATAGCGAACCAGAACCAAATTCACCTTCGGCTCTAAAGACGCTCGCAAAGTCAGGAGCAAGAGCGTACTCTCCACTATTGATGACCTCATTAAATGCTTGTGTGGCTCCTGCATAATCACCTTGATACAATTTGGCTTTACCCAACAAAGCTTGAGCTGTTCCCTTCGCCATTCTAAATTTTTCAGAATCGGCATAAGCACTCTTAACAGGCAAATCTGCAATAGCTGCTGTCAAATCTGCTTCGATTTGGGCATACATAGTGGAAGGTGCCACTCTAGCTTGATTGTATTCATCAGGATTGTCGGGTATTTCTGTCAACAAAGGTCCCCCACCAAAGAAAGCAGCAATGTCCATATAATAAAAAGCTCTCAAAGCCAAGGCTTCTGCAATGACTCGTCTTTTGACATCTGAATCTGCCTCCACATTGTTAATGACCAAATTACATCTGTAAATGCCATAATAGGCCAAACTCCACAATCCTTCTATTTTTGAATTGCTCGAATCAAAAGTGTATTTGTCAATGGAATTGTAATCTGGTTGGTCATTTGCAGCGGCTCCTCCACAGGTTCCATCGTCAGAGGGAAGTGTTTTGACAAATACAGGAGCACACCACCCCCATGAATTGTTGTTCCAAGTAAGGATGTCGTAGGCGGCCATTACTGCTGCATTGGCATCACCGTCTGTCTGGTAAAAAGTTTCTGGTGTAAGGGTTCCATTTACAGGAACGTCCAGGTAATCATCTTTACAAGAGACTATGACCACTACAATGGTCAATGCAATTATTGATAGTAATTTATATGTTTTCATGATAATTGTTTTTTAAAAATTAACCGTCGCTCCAAATAAGATTCTACCTGGAATGGGATAGGTTCCTCTATCAATGCCCAAAGCATCGTCAAAAGTACTTCCAACTTCTGGATCAAGACCAGGATAGCTTGTAAAGGTGAAATAATCTTCCAGAGAGGCATAGACTCTCAAGTTTCTTACATAATCAGAAAGCACATTGCCTAAGTCATATCCCAATTGTATTTGTTTGACCCTTGTAAACGAACCATCGAATACCATAAAGTCTGAGAAATAGCCATTGCCATCCACATTGGGTGCGAAAAAGTCTCCATCAGTGAAAACAGTTGGCTTGTTTCCATTGGCTCTATCTGTTCTATTAAAGCCCATCAATATGTCATTGCCAGATTGTCCCTGAACAAACAAGGTAAAATCAAAACCATTTCCAAAGGCTAAATTGACCGCACCACCATACAACAATTTTGGATGTGGTTGACCGATATAATCGTAATCAGAAGGGGTGATTTCACCATCTCCATCTGTATCTATTATATTGGGCGTTCC
>JAHDIA010000743.1 GCA_020631035.1 Chitinophagales bacterium
CTTTTTCTTTATACTCTTGCTAATTTGCTCAAAACTCATTGCTGCAAGATACGGGATTTTACTTATTTAAAAAAGGCGAGACCCTTGATTTGATTAGACAGATGATTTTTATTAAAAAGGTGACTCCTTTTTAATAAAAAAATGATCTAATGAAAGTAGTACCAAAGGTGTCACCTTTGATTGGTAATTGGAAATGGTTTGGCGTGAAGCGGATGGATGAAATAAACGATGCGGTCGCCAGCCTTGCGATGCCTACGCCCGATTGAAATGGATAGCTCCCGTTGCTTGGATACCTAACAGATCGCAAAGACCTGTTAGGTATCCAAGCAACGGGACTAGAAATGGAAAGCGGGGAGACACTTTTGTCCGAAGCCTCCCCGTTCCGTTCCAAAATAATTATTAAATCTAATCGAGCTGTTATTTTATACTAAATCCAATATTTAAACTACCAATGGCGGCATTTAATCCTGTGCTGCGGTTGTAGTTGGCAAAACGAGCTTCTATGTATTTAATCATAAAGACCCGATTGCTTTTAAAGAAGGGTTTGGTGCGAACCAAACCATACAATGGATTGTACTTGATGCTTATACCATATTTATGACTGTCTAATGCCGATAAGTCGTAGTCAGAAGTGTAGAAATTCTGTGTAGACAAATGCGTTTGATAAGGCGCGAAATAAGTCGATGCAGTTTGAGTATGATAACGATAGAATGGCGACACAGTTAATTGCTCACCAATTTTAATAGGAGTTTCTATTTCAAAACTATGTGCATTTATTCCAAAGTCGTCGTAATAGTAACGGTAATACGTTCGCAAAACCAATTGGTCAAATGGATAATAATTTAAACGAACACCCAAAGGTAATTTTAAACGAGTATTTGGTAGGCGTTCAATATCGTGTTGCGAATTATCCGCAAAATAAACCCGATGGAAGGGCGTCGAAAGCAAACCATTCATATAAATTACCTCAGCCGACAATCCCATTTGCAAACGTTTGGAGAGAATTTGCGAAAACAAAATTTGTCCATTGTAAGATTGACGATTGGTCGTAGGAACGTTCACTTTGTTTCTCAACTCTCTAGGAAAGAACAATTGCCATTGATCTATAAAGGCTTGGCCAGAGATGGTAAATTCAGAATTTCCTTCATTCCACTCTTTGGTATAAGACAAGCCCCCAGACATAGAGGTGTAATCGTACTCAGCCGAGAAGCCGCCTTTGATGCTATAAGTCTCCCCACGTTTGGGGTTTAGACGGGTATAAGAGAGTGTACCAAAGGCACGAATATCCTTACTAGATGCAGAGGAACGGTTGTTGTCAATGGCATCGGTAGAGGCAGAGGTATAGTAATCAGCCCCACTGTAAATGCCAATGGAATTGATGCTGTCAAGTGGAATGTTGACAGTGAAAATATTGGCAAAGTCTTGAAGCTCTTCTGTACCTATTCCACCAGTGACCGCTCCATTGTTGCCATCTTGTTGGTAATAACTACTTAAAAAATCAGCTTCAATTTCTCTTGTATTGGTTTTCATAGTATAGCCTGAATTGTTCTCCTCTTGAGCATAAACAAGCGAAGAACAACACAGTAACACAAGCACAATTAAATTTAAATATTTCATAGGTGACGATTTAATTACAGCCACATCCCCCACCAACTTTTCCTCCATTGGCTCCCGATGCACCTTCTCTATACGTTTCAAAATTGGTTTCAAACATTTCTAGCTTTTTAGGAGCTAGTTCCATCTCACTGTCATTGACGTACATTTTTTGATAAGATTTAACCGTCATACAACTGCTAAACGATAAACCGACAAAAAACAAAACGATTAATTTCTTCATTTAAAAATAATTTAAGTCTAAATTTTTAGATTGATGTATTTTGTCCTCATCAGAGATTATTAAGCATTCGATTCGATTGAGTTGATTGATTAAATTTAATCCTTCTTCTATCCCCAATACAAAAACTGAGGTTGCCAAAGCATCTGCTAATTCAGCATCTGGACAAATGATGCTGACACTTTTAATACCCGTTGTAGGATAACCCGTTTTGGGGTTGATGATGTGGGCATATCTTTTGCCTTGACTACGAAAGTATTTTTCGTAATCTCCAGAGGTAACAATCGCCATATCATTGAGTGCTATATTGCCCAAGGTTTTTGTTTTGTTGCTAGGGTCAGTAATTTGGATTTGCCAACCTTCTGGATTGGTCGAAGCTCCCCAAGCAATCAAATCACCACTGGCATTGACCAGTCCACCTTTGACTCCTGTTATTTCTTGCATCAACTGCTTGGCTTTATTGGCGGCATAGCCTTTTCCGATTGCGCCAAACCCAATTTTCATTCCTGTCTCTTTTAGGAAAACACTTTGAGCTGTTCTATCCAAAACAATGTTTTGCCAATTGATTTTTGCCGCAGCATGTTTGACTTTTTGAGCATCCAACAATGTCTGTTCTGTTTGGTCGAATGTCCAAATCCTATCCATAGAGGCAAAGCTGATGTCAAATGCTCCATCGGTTAGTTCAGATACTTTCTTGGCTCTAAAAATCAAATCGAACAATTCTTGATCTACTTTTACAGGGGCAATGCCAGCAGCTTGATTGATTTGACTGGTTTGCGAATTGGGGTCCCAAGACGAAATCAGTTTTTCGATTCGGTCAATTTCGGCAATACCTGCATTGACAGCATTCCAAGCGACGGTATCAGTAGTGGCAACGGCTGTCAGCTCAAAGCGACAACCCATTAATTTCAAAACCTTTTTCGCAGATTGCATACTTTGGGCATAGCTGCTCAAAGAAAAACAACATAGTAACAATAATAAAGCTCTCATATTACTTTAATAATTGACGTTATTTGATAATTTTTGCTAAAGAGAACTGATTCTTAAACAAGCTATCCAGTCGCCTGTGGCTCCCTACTATTTATTCAAGAATCATTCTCCAAAAATTGTCAAAGAACCTAATAATTGATTACAACTTTGGATAAAATCACTGGCTTCCTGATTGGCAAAAGTCAGTTCACCTAAGACTTTCTCTTCAGGATTGAGCAAAACGATTTTGGGAAAGACACCCGAACGATTGTATTTCTCGGCAAGTGTTTCATTGTGTTGGGTCGCTT
>JAHDIA010000744.1 GCA_020631035.1 Chitinophagales bacterium
ATATGATGGCCGCTGAATGAATTTCTTTTTCTGTATGATATTCGTTGAGGATGGATAAGTCGTCTACGTAAAGAATATCGGGGCAATCTTCACTGCCGATGCAATCAATGGCTCTGAGGCGGACATTGTCTATCTTGACGTCAGTGGTAGAGGCTCCAATTTGAAATTCAATTCGTCCCGCTGTGGTACTTGGATTGTTCATTGTAAAGGTGTAGCTGAATTTTTGTTTCTCAGCATTTAAATTTACTTTTTGCCAGAAGTATTGGTCCCAATTGGCGGCACCTTTTCCTACTTTGAGGTCAAGCGTTCGGTTGGAGTTACTACTAGCGGTAAATTCAAGTTTGTAGGTTTTGCCTTGCTGTAAATTTAAGTTGGGGTACGCCAAAGCGGCATTCCAAGCATTGCTGACTGCATCAATTTGATTGATGGTACACACACCTGATGCATCGACTGTGGGCGTGCAACTCCAAGCCGTCCAATTTTGTAAATTTAAATTAAATGTACCATTGCTCAATAAATCACAAATGCCTTCTTCAAAACAATCGGCTGGCTTGATGACCATATTGTCAAAATAGACATTGCTGGTATTGCCGCCCAGTTGTAACTCCAAACGTGCCAAATCATCGGGGCTTTGCATGGTAAAATAAAACTCAAAAGATTGTGGGCTAGTGCTTAAATTTATTTCTTGAATAAAATACTGAGTGTAAGGGCTTTGCTGTTGACCAATTTTGACATCGATTGTTCTAGGAGCCGCCGCCCAAGCATCTATTTGTAGGACGTAGGTTTCCCCATTTTGCAAACAAATATCGGAATGAATGAATTTGACATCCCAAGGATTGACAATATTGGCAATGTTGTAAATATAGGCTGTTCCATTTGTGGCATTTGCCGTGCAATTTTCTGTAGTCCATCCATCGGTTGAATGACTAAATTGAGCATTGTTGATTAGACTGCATTGATTGTTGGCAGATGGCAATAAATTAGGAGGTGTATCTATCAAGCGAACTTGATAAGGATTTAAAGTGTAGCCGTAATTGCCCATATAAGTTGAGTCGAGCGCATTGGTTTTGTTAACCAAAAGCATCTTGGAGTTGCTTACCAATGTTTCTATATTTGGATTGCTTCCTGCTATATCGTAGAGGATAGTACCTTTGCTAAAATGCTCGTAAATGCTTCTTTGGGTAAATTCAAAAATGCTCGGCATTCCCCCTTGGCCGTTGGCATGCTCGGTTTCGGTAAACAAACCCAATTGAGGATGTGAAAGGGTATTGACCCAGCCAGCATTGTCTCCTTGGGGCGACCACAGCAAAGCAGTTTCTGCCCCTGATTTGACAAATTTAATCATACTCACAGACATTAGGGCATTGACTTCGTTCATTCCTGCATTGGGGCTGTCGGGTACAGCATACCACTCTGCCCACCAAATCGGCAAAGACTGTGCATCGGCATGGTCGAGTTGTCGCAGCCAAGTGGTAAAATCCACAAACTTTTCTGTACGTTCCCATTGGTCTACGGCTTCGCTATCTTTGTTTATCGACCATCCATCTACTATAATAAAGTCGGCTCCGTCTTTGTGTTGCAACCAATGTTCAATCACATCTAAATCTCGCTGATCAAAGGTGCCATAACTGCCTCCAACGCCTGAGTTCTGTTTAGAGTCGGGGTAAAGACGACTATTGAGAACCACATAAGGACCACCAATTTTTATATCGGGGCGAACGGCTTTGACACCATTCCAAACTTTGTTGTACAAATCTGTATAGCCTTCATAATTCCAAGCAGTGTCATTCCAAAAGCCTTTCATCTCATTCCAAACCTGAATGTATTTAATGTTTTGAAATTCGGGTTGTTGTACCACATGTACCACAAGATCAGCATAATCTTGATAATGTTCAGGGAAGGGAGCGGTTTCTATAGCTTCTGGACTCCAATCGGTTGTATCTGGTGTACCTCCCTTCATCCAGTCGGGCGCACAACAGGCGGTCAAAACAATATTGTCGGCATCTTTGACTACGCCATTGGTCATACCAATTCGTTCTTCCAGTGATTCCAGGTCGTATTGATTTTCTGTTTCTTCTGGATTGAGTGTGCCCCAACCCATCAAGTGTTGGTTGATAAAAGAATTAGAGCCATACAAAACATTTTGGGCATTTTGTACAGAACTAGGGTCGCCATAAAGTGTTTCGTGGATAAGCGTCGTTCCTGTTTGAAATTGACTGACGGATTGTTCTATTGGGAGGCAATTGTTTTGTGCAAATACAATGGGACAGATGAGTAATAGACCCAATAGTAGAAATAGGTTTTGCATCTTAGTTTATATTGTTTGTATCAAAAATACGTCCACTGTAATGTAGAAACACCTTTTGTTCAGCACCTTCTGCAAAGTAATGACCATTTATTGAATTAAGCCAGAGATTGTTTTGGGAAATGAAATCAACTAGGCTCTCTGCTTCTTGTGTTTTTGAGAACTCTGTTTTTTCAGTTGTGCTGCTTGTAGCTTGGCTTCTTCCAAGGTAACTGGCAATTGTTTGGATAATATTTCCGTTTCTATTTTCGATCTTTCTTTAAATGTAATTTTAGGATTCATCTTTTTTATTTCAAATTTAGTACATTTTATACCAATTCAACGTAAAATGCCATACAATTGTTTTCCTATACCCATTTCATAGCAATATGAAGCTTGGATTTCCCCCAAACCATCATTTGATTGATTTTTTATTTGTATCTTCAATAAAAAAGGTATAGATATAAAAAGGGCTAGGAACTTAATGAATTTATTTGTAGAATACTTTATACTATTTGGCGGTTGCTTTTTGGCAGCCACTATATTGACCTTCCCATCGGAAGTACACCATATGGCATTGGTGGTAAAAACCAGCAGTGTATGGATACCAACTCTGATTGCCACATTGGGCAATACCCTGGGCAGCATCACCACTTTTTGGCTAGGAAGAAAAGGAGGCGAAGTCGCTCAAAAAAAAATATCAGACCAAAACAAAGAGCGATACGCTAAAGCTGTAAATTACGTCCAAAAATACGGACCAATCGCATTACTCATCTCATTTGTCCCCCTCATTGGCGATGTCATTGTTGGAGTGGCAGGAGCCCT
>JAHDIA010000745.1 GCA_020631035.1 Chitinophagales bacterium
TTCAGCTTTTAAAATACCGTATACAGCAGCTTTGATTTTCAAGGCTGCTGTTTTTGCTTTTATCTTTGGGACAACAAAGAAACAGTAATGTTTAATGATTTTTAAATTTAAATTATTGTTTTATTTATTCACCCAAAAACACACATAATTATGATTCAAGCATTACATACATAACTTATTTCTTTAGCATTGAGTGTAAGCGTAAATTTACTTTCTGTTAAAGAAAGATATCCAAAATTCATTTTTTAATTTCAAACCAATAATGTAATGAAAGTAATCAAATTTTTAAGCTTTATTGCACTAGTTGTATTTTTTGCAAGCTGCGAAAAAGAATCATTGACAGATGTTGTATCAAATGCTACCGACACAGAACTTATTGCAGATGTCAATAAGAGAGGCGGAGGCGAAAGCGTCCCAACAGAAGACCTACCAATGGCAATCACCGAGTATATTACTGCCAATTACCCAGAGGCGAGTATCATCAAAGTCAAACTTAAAAACGAAGAGTACAAGGTTTATTTAGACAACTTCCAAAAAGTTTATTTTGATTTAGAGGGCAATTTCCTTAGAGAAGGAATGTCAAATGGAAATGGACACTTTGGTGGTGGCGAAATGATTGCTGTTGAAGATCTACCAATGGCTGTGACCAATTATGTTACAATGAATTATCCTGAAGCAAACATTGTAAAAGTCAAACTTAAAAATGATGAATACAAAGTTTATTTAGACATTAGCTTGAAAGTGTACTTTGATTTAGAAGGCAATTTCCTTAGAGAAGAAATGTCTCACAGCGGTGGAAGCCAAGAAATCGCTGCAGAAGAACTACCAACAGTTATTACCGATTACATTGCAGAAAATTATCCAGAAGCAAACATTGAAAGTGCAAGGGTAAGCAGTAGAGGTTATAAAGTACGTTTAGATAACAACATTAAAGTATACTTCGATTTGGATGGCAACTTTGTCAAAGAAAAAGGCTTTGACAATGACGAAGGATAAAAAATAGATAAAATAAAATTGACTGGTAAGTGCAAGGGGAATTGTTTTAGATGAAAACAATTGGCCCCTTGCCTTTTTTTGTTTTAAAATTTAATCAATAAGCAATACACACATTCTTAGGTTCAGTAAAAAAGCGCAAAGCTTCCCAACCACCTTCACGACCCAAACCCGAATTTTTGACCCCACCAAAAGGCGTTCGCAAATCCCGCATCATCCAAGTATTGATCCAAACAATACCCGCTTCAAGTTGTTCTGCCATCTTATGGGCACGGGTCAAATTTTGAGTCCACACACTTGCCGACAAACCATACTCCACACTGTTTGCCATTTGAATCACCTCTGCTTCCTCGTCAAAAGGAATGATGGTCACCACTGGACCAAAAATCTCTTCTTGATTGGTCCGACAGTCATAGGGCAAGTCTGCAATGATGGTGGGTTCCATAAACCATCCTCTAGAACACCTCCCTTTGATGCGCATTTGTTTTCCACCTGTCAAAATGGTTCCGCCTTCCTCTTTCGCCAATTCGACATAATGCAAAACTTTATTCAAATGATTTTCGGATACCAAAGAACCAATGACTGTTTCTTTGTCCATTGGATCGCCCACTTTCATCATATAGGCTTTGGCGGCAAACTCTGTCTTAAAACGTTCGAGCAAGGGACGCTCTACAAAAATACGAGAGCCACACAAACAAATCTGCCCTTGATTTCTAAACGACGAACGCAAAGTGGTCGATAACATTTTGTCAAAATCGCAATCGGCAAAAATGATGTTGGGATTTTTACCCCCCAATTCCAAGGACATTTTTTTGAGCATGGGTCCTGCTTTTTTGGCAATCTCGACCCCTGTTTGCGAACCACCTGTAAAAGAAATCGCCTTGATTTCGGGATGTTCGACTATGGCTTTGCCTACCTTCGGCCCCAAACCATGTACGATATTGAGTACACCATTGGGCATTCCTGCTTCTTTGGCAATTTCTGACAACATAAAAGCGGTTCGTGGGGTTACTTCCGAAGGTTTGCCAATCACACAATTACCCGCAGCAAGGGCTGGGGCGATTTTCCAACTAAACAAATACAAGGGCAAATTCCAAGGCGAAATACATCCAACTATGCCAATGGGTTTGCGCAAGGTGTAATTAATTCCTTGTCCTTCCATTGCATGTGATTCGGAGGCAAAATGGCGAATGGCAGTACCAAAAAATCGGAAATTTGCCGCAGAACGAGGAATATCTACCGTACGAGACAAAGTGATAGGTTTGCCAGTATCCTCGGTTTCGGCAATGGCAAACTCTTCTAGGTTTTGCTCTATCAAATCGGCAATACGAATGAGAATTCTCGCTCGTTTTTCAATTGAAAACTTGGACCAACTGACCCAGGCTCTTTGGGCTGCTCGTACCGCCATCTCTATATCGTCAGCCGCTGAAGAGGGCACTTGCATATAGGCTTCTCCTATTGCGGGATTAAAATTTTTGATGTACTCTTTGGTCAGTGGTTCGTAAAAGGTTCCGTTGATAAAATTCTTGATTAGTTTTGCCATTGTGTATTTCACTAATGATTAACGATTAACTGTAATAGTTTTTTATGATCTTTAAGTGGTGTTGATTGTGATAGGCGGTAAAATACAACATTTCTCTGATAGTTACCTTACCTAACAATGGATGTGGCATAATGTACTCATCCAATTCTGCTTCTGTCCATTGCTCAATGCACTCTTTGAGTTTGCCTTTTTCGCTTCGATAAGTTTCCGTCATCTTCCCTTTTTCATCATTGCTTACTACTTTGGGGTCAAATCCTGTGCCAGTTAGATTGGGAGGCACTGTTCCCAGTTTGCTTTGGTATTTTTCGACCAATTGTTCGTAAGTTTTGCTGGGGCGATTGGCAACTCCAAATTGTGCCTTCAAAAACTCTTTGGGTGCCAACAATCCTTGGTTCAAAGGTTGTACGCTTTTTATCAAATGGCTGAGGTTTTGTCCTGTGGACCATTTGCTTTCGTGGGTTTCGGCAAATCTTTCCTCGTCTTGTTGGTCAATCCATTGGAGCAATTCTTCAAAATTGTTCTCGATGGCGTTTTGAATGTCTTGTTTGCTTTGCATATTTTTTATTTTTTG
>JAHDIA010000018.1:0-8592 GCA_020631035.1 Chitinophagales bacterium
AAAAAACATTTCTTAGATTTGCTTTTTCATCCTTCCTAGATTAAAAGCAATACAAAGATACACTAAGAATATCTTCATGTCAATAGCAAATTGACATATTTTTCACTTTTTTTATGTCTTTAGTTTAACTTTTGCCCTTTTTCAGGCTAAAACTGAACTTTTTTGCTCATTTTCTCTTCACTTTTTTTCAAATTACTTTCCTCTACCACCATTCTTTTCATTAATTATTGGGTTTTTCTTTGTATTTCAGTGCAGCGTGTGTGGTGCTAGGCTGCATTGTGGTCAGGTTAACCAACGCATGTTTTAGGCTGTGTACCAAGCTTCATCTACCCGCTCATCCGACGCTTCTTCAATTATACTGCCAAGCGACGAAGGAAAAAGCATGCCAAATACGCTCGACAGTAGCGGTTACCCCACAGCCCGACCAAAGGAGGGCGAGGAGTAAGAGCGAATGGCGAGGAGGCACCATCGTTTGAAAGTGCTTCCGTTCCGTCCAATTCGCTCTTGACCTAACATGATGAGTTTTTTCAGAATATTGAAAATTGTTAATTTATTTCTAAGTAAGGGTTTCCTAATTTTGCTTTGTTGCTGTACCACACATCAAAGTCAGTTACTTGAATGTGCCCATCTAAATTGAGGTCTGTGATACTGTAGGTATTGAGCATTGCAGGATTTTCTTTCCAATAATCGTAATCAGAATTTTGTACACTATTGTCCCAGTTGATGTCTCCAGCATACATTCCTACTTTGTTATTGTCAAGTGTTTTGAGTTGGTTAACACCCAATGCTTGTTCTATACTTGTCGTAAAATCGTATTCGATTGTTGAAGCAGCATCACTCCAGGCTATTTTTTGGCTCATAATGTCTAGGTGATTTTGATGACGCAATACAATGTATAAACTATCAAATCGGGCTAAGTCTATCATAAAGTTGGCTTCGCCATCTGTATCTGTGAGTGTGCCATCCTCTAATAGCAAAAGCGATTGATTGTAAATACTTTTTCCATCAGGTGTGTTGCGCAACTCCATATATATCCAATCAACCACATTGTTTGTATTGGTCATACGAATAGAGTCAAAGGGTGCTGCAATGGATGTGCCAACAAAAGGAGAAATTTGAGGCAATAAATTTAAATTTGCCAAATTGCTACGCATTAAGTCAGTGGCGGGCATATAGGCACCTTCGAGCATTACTTTTATGGTAAACAAAAAAGAATGCATTTCTATTTCCATTTCGCCACTATATTCAAATGCCCCCATATCTATGATGTCATACATAATACGGTTGTTCTCCAGTAAATCAGATACAATATCGTAATCTAATGCAAATAAATTGCTTCCTGTATTAATCGCTGGCGAGTTTTCGCTTAACAAAAAGTTTGCTCCTACCCCAATATTAAAACTGGTGATATTGGGTGCGAACATTGGATCTTGATTGTAAATCATTCCCAAATCATCTGAACAGTTGCAATTTGTTGGGCAAGTTGTTTCTTCTACCAAACAATAATTCATAAGGATTTGTGAATTGTTGCTTTTAAAATTTTTGGTGACATTGGCGTCATTTTGCCACATAATGGAATTGTAAAATGAAGTGATAGATATTCCCCAGTCACCATAGGATGCTACAATATCTCCATCGTCCTCTGCTTGATTGCCATAGAGGGTACAATTGACAAAAATAGGGGAGCTAACTCCATAAGATCCATTGTTGAATGCCACTCCTCCGTCGTCCCAGGCATTGTTCCAAATAAAAATACAATTTAAAAATAGTGGGCTACTATTGCCTGAGTGACCATCATTGTAAAATGCTCCGCCATCTAATTGAGCTGTATTGGATGCAAACATGGAACGGCGAATAATGGGAATAAATATTGTGTTGGAAAAGCCTTTGTAAAAAACGGCTCCGCCATAATTACTCGCTTGGTTGTTTTCAAAAACACAGGTATGCATATCAAATTGATTAGAATTAAAAATGGCTCCACCATTGAATGCTTTGTTGTTTTTAAAGGTGCAATTTTTTAAAGACAAACTACCTATATTCCATATTGCTCCGCCATTTTCTGAACTAGCCAGTTTGTTTCCATTGACAAATGTTATGTTCTCAATTTTTACATTTACCAAAGATAAAATGACCAACAAGCGGGTTTGATTTTCACCATTAAATGTGGTACTTCCGCTGTTATTACCAATGATGGTCAAGTTTTTGTCTATTTCTATTTGACCTGAGGCAAAAACAATTTGTGCATTTTCATCTAATGATTCATCAAATAAAATAGTGTCTCCACTGCTTGCTAAATCAATTGCTTCACGTAAGCTTCCACTTTCGGAATCGTTATTGTTTTGTACTGTAAAAATTGCCCCATAAAGATGGTTAGACAATAAGTATAGTATTAAAACAAATACGTAGGTTGGGGAATGGTTATTCATAGTGTTGTGTTGTTATTGTTTAATCAAAAGGCTTGTTTTATGTTTTCATATTCGTCAAAGGTGTTTTAGTTATTAATTATATTTTTCACAAAAAACGGCTAATAGATTTAAAACAGACTTTTCAGATTTTGTATTTACAATCAAAATAGTGTCGAATCTTGTATTTTGATTACACTACAAATATCGGATGATGCTGTTGTTGTTACTAGAGTATAAATACTTCATTTGCTAAAACAGGTAGAATTACTTAGGCATTTTAAAAAGCAAAAGGAGAAACAAAAGCCGACCATCTGTCGGCTTTTGTTAGAATACTCTAATAAACCTAAACCAGTACTAAAAATTTATCTATTAATTATCTGAATTGTTGTTGGGTATCCCTTCTGATTCTCCCACTCCTCCTCCATTTCCTCCACTATCATCTTCTGTATTGGAATTAAGTGGCACTATTCTCGATTGAGTATTGCCACAACTACTACACCCTATGATTTCGCCAACCTCATAAGGAAAAGCAGCTGAAGAAAAAGTTGTACACGCATCACTATTGGTATTGAATACTTCTACTGTGTAAACGCCCACTTCGATAGGATCGTAATAAGGTATGCCTGTGATTGTTGCAACCAAAACGCCATCCAAATACCAATTGTAGACATAGTTGTCATCATTAGGTAAAGGCTCAGGTGGATTATTGGGATCTATCACATACAAATGATTGCCCGCACAAACCTGATCTATTTCGATGGGTTCTACTCCACTAAATGGATTGACTATTAAGTTTACTTCTGCTGTTGTACTACAGCCATCTTCATTGGTGATGCTGGCGTAAACAGTGGTAGCAATTGAAGTATAAGGACTAATCAACGGATTTTGATTGTTGATGGCGTCATTTTCTGTCAAATAATAAGTGACGGGTGTATTGCTATTCATTACTCCTTGTACATCTTCGTCAGCTTCGGATAAATCAAAGGTTCCAATGCCTCCTCCTGGTGTGTCTTCACAAACTGCCAATTCTGTAGAAAAAGCGGGAGGTGGAGAGAACAATTCTACCTCTACTATTCCAGGAGCTGACTCACATCCGTTGCTTGTTACAGCTAATGTATAAATACCAATATTGTCGATACTGGCATTGGGAATAACAGGATTTTGTTCAAAAGAAACAAAGCCGTTGGGACCTTCCCAGAAGTAGGAACCCGCAGGTAAATTGATATTGGCAAACAATTCGATGTCTGCACCTACACACACAGGTGTTGTAGCAGTTGGAAGTGGGGCTTCAGGTGCATTGGGATCTTCAATGGTCACAAAACGATTGATGATGTCTGTACATCCATTGGGAGGAGTTACACTAATAATGAAATATCCTCCTGTACATAATTCTGTTAAGGATACACTTGCTGGGGGCCCTGCCATACCAGAGACCATTGCTGTTGTATCTATGGAACCTGAAATAAATCGGACTTCATAAAAACCAGGAACAGGTCCACTTAATAAAGTAAAGGTTATGCTACCATTACAGTCGTCTCCTACCAAACCACAAGCCGAAGAGTTGGTTACCAGAATTTCTCCTACAATTTCTGCATCTTGTATGTAAATATCTACAGAATCTACTACTGATTCACAGGGTCCTAGTCCATCAGGATCATCAGTCGTCCAATACAATGTAACAGTTGTATTGATTTCGCTTGGATCTGGAATATAGGTTGCTTGATTTGGACTGTTGGGAAAATTAATGGTTCCCAAGCCTCCTGACCAAGTACCAGAAGTGGCACTACCTGACAATGCTGCTTCTAAATCAATGCCAGGGAAAATTGAGAGAGAATCTGGATCTGGGGCGCAAACTGTATCTCCAATGGCAGAAACATTCACCATTGGTGCCTCATTAACAAATACCTCAACCGTGTCGGATACTACAGGGCAAGGACCTGCACCATCAGGGTCATCGGTTGTCCATATAAATTGTAACAAAGTATCTATTTCGCCAGCAGCTGTTACATAGTCAGCCATTGGATCAGTATTGGATGGAGTAAAGTTACCTGAGCCATTGATTACTGCCCAACTACCTGTTCCATTGGTTTGAGCAGATAAATCTATAATATCTGTTTCACAAACAATTGGGGCACTTCCACTTGCTTCAGCTATGGCTGCTTCATTGACACATATTTCAACATCGTCTGATGTAGTACACTCTCCATTGACAACTGTATAAGTAAAAGTATAACAATTACCTGCTACCATATTGCTCACTGCTCCTGTGGTCGCATCTACGATCGCACCACTTGTTGTACTCCATTCACCACTTCCTATATTGCTACTTCCTAACAATGTAGCAGTAGTTGCATCACATAGGATTTGGTCTGGTCCTGCATCTGGTACAGCTTGTTCATCTACACAAACTTCGACCTCATCGCTGCCTCCACATACACCACTTGCCACTGTATAAGTAAAAGTATAGCAATTGCCTGCAAGCATATTGCTCACTGCTCCTGTAGCAGGATCTACAATCGCACTACTAGTTGTACTCCAAGTACCCATTCCTACATCGGTATTTCCACTCAATTGAGCACTTGTTTGGTCGCATAAAGTTTGGTCTGATCCTGCATCTGGACTTGGTTGTGTACTTACACAAAGTTCAACCTCATCTGTGTCACTACATTCGCCATTGGTGACGGTATAAACAAATACATAACAACTACCTGGAACCATATCGCTGACTGCTCCTGTGGTCGCATCAACACTTGCACTACTATTTGTACTCCAACTGCCTTCACCTATATCCTGACTGCCACTTAACTGAGCAGTGGTTTGATTACATAATGCTTGGTCATCCCCTGCATTGGCAATTGGCTGGGCATCTACACAGACTTCCACCCCATCCATTGCCATACATTCTGCATTTTGGACAGCAAACGTAAAGGTGTAACAATTGCCTGGGACCATATCACTGACTGCACCTGTAATGGCGTCCACAGAAGCAGCACTGGTCGTACTCCAAGTCCCTGTACCAACATCTGTTGTACCTGTTAGGCTAGTTGTTGTTTGATTGCATAAAGCTTGGTCGTCTCCTGCACTCACCATTCCTGGTTGTTCATCTATACATATTTCGACCTCATCATTATCAGTACATTCGCCATTGGTGACGGTATAGGTAAAAGTATAGCAATTGGCAGGGACCATACCACTTACAGCTCCTGTTGTGGCATTGACATTGGCTCCACTACTGGTACTCCACATTCCACTCCCTATATCTTGACTGCCACTTAATTGAGCAGTGGTTTGATCACACAATGCCTGGTCATCTCCTGCGTCGGCGGTGGGTTGCTCGTCTACGCAGACCTCTACTTCATCGCTATCGCTACATTCGCCATTGGTGACGGTATAGGTAAAAGTATAGCAATTGCCTGACACCATATTACTGACTGCTCCTGTTGTAGCATTTACACTTGCGCCACTACTCGTACTCCACATACCATTGCCGACATCTTGACTGCCACTTAATTGAGCAGTGGTTTGATTACATATAGCTTGGTCATCTCCTGCATTGGCGGTGGGCTGTTCGTCTACACATACTTCAACCTCATCACTATCACTACATTCACCATTGATTACGGTATAGGTAAATGTGTAACAATTGCCTGCTTCCATATTAACGACTGCCCCAGTATTGAGATCAACTAAAGCAGGACCTGGTGTACTCCAAGTACCTGTGCCAATATCAGTACTTCCAGTCAAACTTGTTGTTGTTTGATTGCACAAAACCTGATCGGCACCTGCATTCACATTGGGTTGGACATCGATACAGACTTCTACTTCGTCCATTGCCATACATTGGTCATTTTGGACAGAAAACGTAAATATGTAACAATTGCCTGCCACCATGCCACTGACTGCACCTGTAGTGGCGTCCACAGAAGCAGCACTGCTTGTGCTCCAAGAACCTATTCCAACATCTGTTGTACCTGTTAGAGTAGTTGTCGTTTGATTGCATAAAATTTGATCCTCTCCTGCACTTACCATTCCTGGTTGTTCATCTATGCACACTTCTACTTCATCACTATCACTACATTCGCCATTGGTCACAGTGTAGGTAAAGGTATAGCAATTGCCTGCTTCCAGACCACTGACTGCACCTGTCGAAGCATTCACACTGACTCCACTGATTGTACTCCAAGCTCCTGTTCCAATATCTTCGCTGCCACTTAATTGTGTTTCAGTCACATTACACAAATTCTGGTCTGGTCCCGCATCGGCGGTAGGTTGGGCATCTATACAGACTTCGACATCATCACTATCGCTACATTCACCATTGGTTACGGTATAAGTAAAGGTATAACAATTACCTGCAACTATATTACTTACGGCTCCTGTTGTAGCATTTACATTTGCTCCACTGCTTGTACTCCATAGACCACTGCCAACATTTTGACTGCCACTTAATTGAGCAGTGGTTTGATTGCACAAAGCTTGGTCAGTTCCTGCTTCGGCAATTGGTTGGTCGTCTACACAAAGCTCGACATTATCACTATCACTACATTCGCCATTCGTTACTGTATAGATAAAGGTATAACAATTACCTGCCACCATATTGCTTACGGCTCCCGTTGAAGAGTTTACATTTGCTCCACTACTCGTACTCCATAGACCACTACCGACATCTTGACTGCCATTTAATTGAGCAGTGGTTTGATTGCACAAAGCTTGGTCGTCTCCTGCTTCGGCGGTGGGTTGTTCGTCTACGCAAACTTCTACTTCATCGCTATCGCTACACTCACCATTGATTACAGTATAAGTAAAGGTATAACAATTGCCTGCTACCATATTACTGACTGCACCTGTTGTAGCATTTACACTTGCGCCACTACTGGTACTCCAAGTTCCTGTTCCAACATCTTGGCTACCACTTAATTGAGCAGTTGTTTGATTACACAAAGCTTGGTCGTCTCCTGCTTCGGCAGTGGGTTGGGCATCTACACAAACTTCAACATCATCGCTATCGCTACACTCACCATTAATTAAGGTATAAGTAAAAGTGTAGCAATTGCCCGCTACCAGACCACTCACAACACCTGTTGAAGCATTTACACTTGCGCCGCTACTGGTATTCCAACTGCCTCCAGTTTGATTGGCATTTAAACTTGTTGTGGTTTGATTACACAAAGTTTGATCTGCTCCTGCATTTACATTTGGTTGATCATCGACACAGACTTCTACTTCATCGTTGTCACTACATTCGCCATTGGTGACAGTATAAGTAAAGGTATAACAATTGCCTGCCACCAGACCACTGACTGCACCTGTTGTAGCATTTACGCTTGCAGCACCAGTCGTACTCCACATACCACTGCCAACATCTTGGCTGCCACTTAAACTAGCAGTTGTTTGATTACATAAAGCTTGGTCGTCTCCTGCTTCGGCGGTGGGTTGCTCGTCTATACAAACTTCTACTTCATCGCTATCGCTACATTCGCCATTGGTGACAGTATAAGTAAAGGTATAACAATTGCCTGCCACCAGACCACTGACTGCACCTGTTGTAGCATTTACGCTTGCAGCACCAGTCGTACTCCACATACCACTGCCAACATCTTGGCTGCCACTTAAACTAGCAGTTGTTTGATTACATAAAGCTTGGTCGTCTCCTGCTTCGGCGGTGGGTTGCTCGTCTATACAAACTTCTACTTCATCGCTATCGCTACACTCACCATTGGTGACAGTATAGGTAAAGGTATAACAATTGCCTGCTACCATATTACTGACTGCGCCTGTTGTAGCATTTACGCTTGCAGCACCAGTCGTACTCCACATACCACTGCCGACATCTTGACTGCCATTTAATTGAGCAGTGGTTTGATTGCACAAAGCTTGGTCGTCTCCTGCTTCGGCGGTGGGTTGTTCGTCTACGCAAACTTCTACTTCATCGCTATCGCTACACTCACCATTGGTGACAGTATAGGTAAAGGTATAACAATTGCCTGCTACCATATTACTGACTGCGCCTGTTGTAGCATTTACGCTTGCAGCACCAGTCGTACTCCACATACCACTGCCGACATCTTGACTGCCATTTAATTGAGCAGTGGTTTGATTGCACAAAGCTTGGTCGTCTCCTGCTTCGGCGGTGGGTTGTTCGTCTACGCAAACTTCTACTTCATCGCTATCGCTACACTCACCATTG
>JAHDIA010000018.1:8692-19251 GCA_020631035.1 Chitinophagales bacterium
CACCTGTTGTAGCATTTACGCTTGCAGCACCAGTCGTACTCCACATACCACTGCCGACATCTTGACTGCCATTTAATTGAGCAGTGGTTTGATTGCACAAAGCTTGGTCGTCTCCTGCATTGGCAGTCGGTCCTTCATCAATGCTAATAGATATACACTGTTGAGGACGACAATCTGCTTCTGGAGGAGTTGCATCTAATATGGCACAAATAGTGTATGTTCCTGGGTTGAGTGAGGCACCTTGATTGTTTAAATCAGCTTGCGTATTTCCGTTGGTCAAGCTTGCAAAAGGAACAGTCCCCAAAACAGTACCAGAGGCATCACTGTAGGCATTGGGGCTTGGACTACTATTGAATAAGACAAAGGCAATACCATAATTAACTTGATTGTTTTGACTCATTGCCATATTGCTTAATCCAGTTGCAGACAAATTAAAGGTACTAGCTTCACATATGTCTGTTGGATCTACCAAAGTAGTTATTTCTGGACAAGTAAAACAGTCTGGAGCTGTTCCTGAAATGTCTAAGAAACATTCATTGGCATTAAGTGGGTCTTCACAATTGCCTGTAGGTGGACTTTGAGCTGCTATGTTGATGTTATAATCTTGTCCTTCTGGATATATAAAAGTTATGGTTTCAGTAATGACTACATCATTGGCATTTAAGTTGGTCAGACAAACAGAGCTAGGAGAAATATTGCTTGCATTGGCATCTGTTCCGACATACTCTCCATTGATACCATTGAATGTAATGGATACAGAATACGTCCCATCTCCATTACACTGTGTCACCATTCCATCTTGTTGGAGAGTACATTGGAGCAAATCGTCGCTACCACATCCAAAACGGGCTTTAAAGTTATTGACCATTACATCTCCATCCGCATCTTGATCCCATATTGCCAAATAAAAATTGGCAGGTTGGTCAAAAATAGAGGGATCAATCGGGATATTATTCCAACTAGCACTACTTTCTCCTCCACAAGCTACAGGTGTAGGGACTAAGTCAGCACAATCACCACTCAAAACTTCACCATTTGCATTGGCAGGGTCTGTACCTGGCTGGTTTTCTTCAGAGAGGTACAATGCCCAACCGATGTTGTCTCCAGAGTTGTCATTGATTTGAATTTCAAAGTTTCCAGAGAATGGTCTTACATCAAAATTGAGCCATATAATTGGTTGCCCAGATGTTGGATTGCTTATATTTAAGATACTCCCATCTGAAGGATTGATACAGTCAAGACCCGAAACATCTACATTAAAGGAAATTGGATTGTAAGTACAGCCCAAACCAGATATAACCTGAGATTGGGTTTCAGCAGACGAACCACAACGAATGACTCCGTTGGGAAATGGGGCATTGGGAGCATCATTAACAGAGATGACTCCATCAGCACCAATTGGATTCCAGGTTCCACCTCCTTCCCATCTGGTAGCACATTCACAAGGGGTATCATTTTGAGCAATAAGTACTGTTGGAATAAAACCAATTGTTGCGACTAAGGAAAAAACAATTTTCGTAATGTGTGTAATTTTCATAAGAACTAGATTTAGTGTTTATCAGACTATGCAAAGTTTCCATGTTCTGAAAACTTTTAATTTCAGTTAATGTCATTAGACTTAATACTGGGATTGGATTAAGCTGTTGTTTTTAAATCTAGATTAGAATAAGTTATTCCTTTTATTTTCAGATAAAGTTCTTCTATTCTGAAATCAATGATTTCAGTTATGTAATTAATAGACTATTGGGATTGGATTGATCTGTTGTTTTTAAACCTAAATTAGAATTAAGTAATGCTGAGATAACAATCTATCATTTTCTACTACGATATTTCCTGATTTACTTCGTTAAAAATGTTCGTCAGAGCGTTGCTATGACTGTGCTTTTACCTTGTAGGTCAAAAAATCTCTTTGCATAAAGTTGAAACTTTATTGTTTAAGCATTACAGTTGTTTGTTCCTTTTACTTATTAATACCTTTTTGTATCAAAAGGTAAACACTTAATTAAAAAACAATTATTATTTTATTATTATTAAAAAACACGTCCTAGATACAAACACTACAAACATAGTATTCTTTATTAAACTATTAGTATATTCACCTTGCCAAGAATTGCAAAACAAACATAGTTTAGCTCATTTTATGTATTCCAGTTATTTTTTGATTATGAAGGTAAGAGTTGGATGAATACAAAAAAGTCTGTTCCCTTTTTTGTCTATTTAAACAATTACTTCATAGCATAGATATTCAATTGCCTTTTATTCCCACAAAAAAGACAACTGAAATTTTCATCATGTAAGAACCCTGTAAATATTTTGACTACAGGAATGTAAATAGTGGTAAGTGTTAAATAGTTGTTTCATGTTAGATTAGTGTTTAAACTTTATATAAATCTTTTTCAATTTCCTTTTCAAAAGTGTGTTACTTACAAATTAGATAAAAAAACACAAAAAAACAAATTTTGTTCTTATTAAATTGTTTTTCATTCTAAATATTGCCCCCAATATGCCATTTACAAACCCATCCCACTATTAGAGCATGTTAGGAATTATCATTCAGCACTCAAAAATTGTCTTTTTGAATCGAAGCGTCGAACCGCTCATCGGCGGCTATTTTTTGCTCAATCCCGACCTTCGGGATTGAGCAAAAAATGAGCCTTGTTGAGAACCAAAAATCCTGCCCTTTGAGGCATAAAGTACAATTCCTAACATACTCTTATTAATGAGACGTAAAAATGAATTTGTTTTTGAAAAAATATCTTTTCAATTTCCTTCCGAAAGTCGGGATTGAGCAAAAAATGAGCTTTGTAAAAAACCAAAATCCTGCTTTTGAAGCACAAATTCCAAACATACTCTTATTGAAAATTTAAAATTACGCTCCGCATTCAAACTAACGTTAGTTAGTCCGTAATGACGACTTTGTCAAATTCGCTATAGCCTCGATTTTCGGGATAGTACATCAGTTGTGCAACTACGGGTTTGATTTGGTAATTGCCTGGTATCTGTGCTTTCATCAAATAAGTATACTCGAAGGTTCCTGTTGGTAATTTGGTAATCGTCAATGCCAAATGTTCGTCTCGGTACTCTTTGTGGGTGTACCAATGACTCCAGTAACCGTAGCCATATCTTCTTTGATTGCCATTGTGTCGATCGTAGCCAGTTTCGCCTTTGATGTTGTAACCTTTGGTATCTTGAACAAATTCACAACCAGCGGGTATTGGGTCTTCAATCAAAACATATTCTTGTTCATTGACAGTGGTGACTTTGGTTTTGACCAAAATATTGTCGCCCGAAGCAATATTCTTTAATTTGATTTTTTGTTTGTCGTAAATCAAATTGCCTTTGTTGTCTTTTTCCTCCATCAATTTGTAGTACTCCCGCTCTACTTCAAAAATGGGTTGTACTTTTTGGTATTTCTCCAATTGTTCTCCAGCAGCAAAATAGGTCAAACGGGTATTGATGTAATGTGTTCCATTGCCTTTTTGTTTGACTTCGATGGTATTCTTACCACTCTTTAATACTTTGGTATTGTTTACATCTAAATTGATGTTGTTGCTGGTATTGGCATAATAATCTACGCCCACCAAATCGAGTGTAAAGGCTTTGCTAAACACATCGTCTTTGCCTACTTTTTTGCTGCCTACTAAAGCTCCATTGGCATAAATCTCCAATTCTAAATCTGGATTGACTTCATTTTTAATCACCTCGATTAAGCCATAAATAGTCATTGCTGTTTGGCGGGTATTGTGCCAAGCGTGCCCTTTGCGTTGACGTAAAATCCATTGGATGGCGTTTGGCAAATAATCGTTGTCGGGTTCAATCATTGAGATGGCTTTGATGGCATTGGCAGTTGTCTCTACCCTATCGTCTTGCCAACGGTAGTAGAACTTCTTGCCTCCCCAATAGGTCTGAGTTCCCTCCACTGTGGCATTGTCTTCCAAACGAGCCAACATCATTTGAGCAGCTTTGTTGTCTTTGGCTAAGACAGCAGCTTGTAGCCACAATGCTTGTTCGTAGGCATTCTCGTTGCCTTTGGGTAATAGCTCGTCGTCCCAGAACTCGGTGAGTCCAAGGTTCATTGCCACCATCATTTGATAAGCCAAGGTTGTGGCATCTGTCCCTTTGTTTTGAAGTTGCGATTTAAAAGCATTTATGGCTTTGTTGTATACTGCTTGGTCAATGACAAAGTCGGCTTGAGTGGCTAGAAACATTCCATTGACTACATAGGCAGTCATAAAAGGATGTGAGCCATCGTTGCGCCACCAGCCCCAGCCGCCATCTTGCTGTTGGAGCTCTCCTAGACGTTTGAATCCTTGTGCGACCATTTTTTGCAATTCGTTTCGGCTAATGGTGCTTTCATAACTCTCACCGAGTTCCTGTAAAGTATTTGCCACAACTACAGTCGGCAAAAAGCGGCTCATTGTTTGTTCGACACAACCGTAGGGATAGCCAATGAGTTGGTCCATTGAGGCTAGTAAGGCTGAAGTAACCGATGGTGCGGCACTCACTTCGAGTTGTGCAGTATTTAAATCTATGTCTTTGGGAATCTCGATCTCAATGCTTTGCTGGTCTTTGTCTCTAAGGACAGTTGACTCAGCCGAAATGATTTCGAGTCCGTAGGGATTGACGGGTATTTCGAGTACCATCGCATCTGATTCTTCATTGGTCAATGCCTTCACAGTAAGCGAGGCATTGTTGATCCATTTTGATTCGACTTTCCAATCAATGCGCTCTTCCCCATTGGCAGGAATGCTGATGTCTTTTTCGCTTCCCTCGACCTTGAGTCCGTCGGCAAAGAGTTGTACTTTGACTTTTTTCTTGCTATCAAGATAGTTGTGAATGTTGGTGGCAATCACCAAATCGTCTCCTACATTCATAAATCGGGGCGTTTCCATACGAACCAAAAGGTTTTTGCGTACAATGATCTTGGCATTGGTTTGTCCGATTTCGCTTGAACGGGTGGCGACTTTGGCATTGGTTCTCCAAGTGGTCAGGTTGTCGGGTAGTTGGATTTTGACAGTGGCTTCTCCATTGGCATCAGTGGTGATGTTGGGGTTCCAGTAAATGGCATCTTGGAAGTCGGAACGTACAGTGGCTTCGACCAATGCCCCTCCACCACCAGACTCTTTGTCTTTACTTTCTAACCTACCAGCTACTGCTGATTTTCCCATTGTCATTCTTAGAGGATTGCCTTGTGGACCTGATGCACCTTGTGGACCTGGTGCACCTACTGCACCTGCAACTTCTCTTGTCATCATATCCATTGACATCTCCTCATCTAATGCCTCGTATTCAGCAGGAATTTCAGCAACCAATCTAGAGAATTCTATTGTTTTGTTTTTGTCTTTAATGGCAATATTTAGTAAAATATTCGTATCAGTATGACAAACCACATTGGTTACTGTCGTTATTTTGCCATCTTTTTCAAATGTCATTTTTTCGATGATACCTTCTTGGGGCGCACTCAAATTGTAGTAACCGAATTTGTTGGTTTGGTAGCTTTTGCCTCCTACCTTTATAGTGGCATTGGATAGTGGTTGTCCTGTTTCATAATCTACTACAAAACCTTGAACTTCTATTTTCTTTTCTGTGGCAGCCTCTTTGTCTTTGATGGTATAATTGAATCGCATCCATTCTCCATCGTCTAAATAGGCTCTACGGTCAAAGGCAAAGTCTAGTTTTTCCAATTTCCACAACAAAGCTTTTGGTTGAATGGCTTGGCTTTGGTTGTAAGCATTGAACTGATTGTGGTAATTGGCGGCATGATAGCTCTGATTGTCGTAAAAAGATTTGCGAATGTCCTTGGTTTTGTCAGGATACAAAAAGTAAATACTTTCGTCGGCTGTTCCAAGGGTAACATTGGCATTGGGTACGGGATTGCCGTCTACATCGGTTACTTTGACCGTTGCTTCGGCAATGGTACGGGGTTTGTATTCTGATTCGTCAAAAGTAAGGCTGACATCCAAATATTTTTGCTGGGGAATGACGGTAATGTTTTGGGTATATTGGTACAATTGATTCTTGTAAATGTATGAGGTAAACAATTGCAACTGCCCATAGGCTGATTGGGGTATTTTGACCACAATTTCTTTGAATGCGCCTTCCTCTTCGTCATTGCCTTTTCCATCAAAGTCGTACAATTGGGCGTGGGCAAATGCATTGCTGTTGAGGGTAAACAAGGCATCGGTTTGTTTGGGCACATAGACCATTGCTTTGACCTCTTCGCCTGAGTTGTAGACTTTTTTGTCAGTTAAGATTTCGATTTGTCCTGCATTTTGCCACCAGCGGTAACGGTATTCGTTCTCTTTTAGAACGTGGGTGTATACTCTGGCTTCAGTGGTCTTGCCGTTGTCATCGGTAGACTCTAATAAGACTTCGTAATAGCCAACTCCTGGGGAATCAAACTCAACATAAGCTTCGCCTGTTTTGGGGTCGGTTTGTACAGTGGTATGATCCAATTCTTTTTCTGAATCGAATAAGTAACTCTTTCTTGCTTTGAGGGTTGCTTTGATCTTGGTACTTACTGGATTTTTAGAGTAATCGTAAGCCGCTACTTTTACCTTTATGCTTTCGTCTTGGAAGTAGTAATATTTTTCGCTGTGGGCAGTGAGGGTAAAGCTGGTGTGTGCCACTATAACCGAACTTGAACCAGTGATGGTTCTACGGCTGGCGTCTTGTACTTCGGCAATAATGGTATAGCGGTAATTGCTTTGACGGTAGTTGTTTTGACGATGTAACTTAGCTTGTTTGCTTTCATTATTGGTGTTGTAGTGAATAGTCAAGGTGCCGTCCTCCCCTATTTGTGCCGTTCCATTGTCTACGACTTCTTGGTGATGAGATGGGCGGTAGTAATGTTCGTACCACCAACCACAACGCATATAATAGTACCAGGGTACATAGAACAATTCTCGAACGACTTTGTATTGTACCTTGGCATTGGTAACAGGGGAACCAAAAAAGTATTTGGCAGCAATATTGGCGGTGATGGTTTCGCCCGATGTGTATTGCGGTTTGTCTAAATTGACCAATACTTCGTATTCGGGTTTCTTGTATTCTTCGACTTTGAATGTTGTTGCTTCACGGTAATATTGCCAGTATCGGTTGTTTGGATTGTTGCCTTCTTCTTTGAAGTAGGTGATGATGCGGTATTCTCCTAAACTAGCATTGGCATCCAATGCCAACTCACCTGAAAAAGTTCCTTCGGCATCTAAGGTATATTCTTTTTTGAGTACCTCATTGCGTTGGGCATCGGTGATAAGACAAATCACTGACTTATCTACCACATCATAATCAAAACCATTTTTTTGGCGAATGATGCCTTTGAATTGTACCGTTTGTTCGGGGCGATAGGCTGGACGATCGGTAAAAGTATAGGATTTAATACCATTGTTTTGATCTGCATAATAACGATTGACATATGATTGAGAGATGGCAAAACTTTTGCCTTTGAATGCCAATATGGGGAATTGGTTGTGGTTGTTGCCTTCTAGTTTAGAAAAGTCGAAGGTAGCTAGATTGTCTTTTACATTGACTGGTTCTATTGTTTGGTCTCCTGAAAATGCTTGATACTTGAATCCATCTTTGGCTTTTCCTGTTTGGAGCTCGTGTGTATAAGCGACCAAATCTTCGCCCAATGAACGGGTAAAAATGCCATATTTTGAGACAAAGACAGGGACATTCGCACTTTGTCCATTGCCGATGGCTTCTAACACATAAACTCCTTCGGAGAGTTTGCCCAACTCCAAATGCTGTCTTCGGTAATAATTGTTTTTGTTGTATGACAGAGGTTCTTCCCAACAACGAATGGCAGGAAGGTCTTTGAGTATCTCATCTGTTACTGTAGTTTGATGGGGATTTTTTCCCAATGCTTTGAGAAAAGATTGGTAATCCTCCACTTGATAGAGAGCCAATTTGACTTTATCCAATTTACCAGCACTTCCACGTCGACGGTTGTAGTATTGGTAAAATTGGACTTGTACTACCTCTTGTGGGGTGTACACTTTTTGGATATTGAGTTGAAAGTTTTGTTGTGCGTCCATAGTATTGCTAATCGCCAATAGGGAAAGAATGGTTCCTATAAGGTATAATAATGTGTTTCGCATTTTCATAAGACAGTGTTTTTGTGTGTTGGGCTATGTTTTGCCCTGCCTTTTATAAGATAGACGCAAATTTTGAGTAGCATGGTGTCTAGGCAGCAATTTTTTTTGATTTTAAGGCAGATAATTCATAATCTATAATGTAGTTCACCATTTTTATCCTAAGATTGTCTAAGAATGGGGCATCGTGTGTGACTTTGAGGCTACGGGAGTGCTGGTTAGCCAACGCATGTTTTGGGCTGCGTACCAAGGTACGTCCACCCGCTCATCCTACGCCTTTTTAAATTATGGCATAGAAGCGGATGGATAAAAGTACCGACGAAGGACAAAGAGAAACGATAATACGCCCGATGGAAGTACATACCATGTATGACTGAGAGCGGGTACCAACCGTCGTCCGAAGATAGTAGCGTTCCGTTCTAATCTTTTTTGTTCTTTTTGTTGATCTTAAAACATCACAAAAATGACCTCATCTAATTTGTTGATGGCTTTTTGGGTACGAAGGCTAGTTTTGAAGGTATTTTTTTGATTGCCTTGATGGGCCTCTATGGTCCAATCAGCACCTTTGAACAGTTCTTGTAAGTCAGCTAGGGAAATTTTAGTAGAAAAACGAGACTGGAATCCCTTTTTTGTTTTTTCAGAGAACATAAAGTCTACCTCTTTAATAATTTTTTGGGTTTGCCCGTTGTTGATGAGTAAGCTGTCCATTTTTTTGTAGACTTTATCGCTTAGAACAAACATTTTGATATCACTTTTACCTTTGACCTCATTTTTGTAGCGGAAGGTCATGTCTATATTGAGTTGCTCCTCTTCGAGATTTTCAAAAGTGAGGGGTTTAATAAAATATTGTACTCCCTCCTCTCCCACGAAGAAGGTTTCATATAGATTTTTGCCTGTTTTGGTACTAGCTGGTTTGAGCATCCCACATCCAACAGACAAAAAACACAGTAGACAGCCTAAAAAAAAAGATTGTTTATTCATTAAAATCGCTTATGCGTTTAGAAAGTGCAAATTTACTAAAAAGCTCATTAGAAATTTGCTCAGACTGGGTTTGAGCTGCTAGAAAAAAGATGGTGTTGCCTCCATATTGAGAAGCATATTCGGTAAGATAACTATTTCCTTCTTTCCATTTTTTGTAGTAATATTGATGATCACTCTCAAAAATGACAAGTAAACTATCATTGGTTTGAGCCTTTTTAAATTGCGCCAATTGTTGTATAGATGTTTTGATGGGCAGCCCTACAAACAAATCATATTCATTGGTCTTAATTGATTTGAACAGTGGAATTTGCATTTTGCCTTGATCGACAAAATATTGTTCATACTTATGGGTAGCAAGACTATCTGTAAACCCTTGTATTTCTCCCTCTAAGGTATTAAACATTTTTCCATTAAAAAGAAAGATCTGATTTTTGTCACCTGTTTGGACTGTACAGGCAGCAAAGAACAAAGCAAACAAGACTGTTAGTATCAGAGGTTTTTGCATAACAATTATATATATCAAATGGTAGCACACTGAGGCTAATCAATGTGCTACCATTTTAATCATTGCCATTACTCACCAGTAACAACGGTTTCGTAAGTAACAATAATATTTAAAAGTGAAGTTGACTTAATGTCTACTGTAGAAATTTTGGTAATTCCACCATTTTTTGCGGCAGCTCTGATACTCGCATCTTGATCAAAAAACAATATGCCTAGGTATCCTGTAGCTTTAGAAGTACCGACTTTGCTACCTACTGCATTGCTGGTTGCAGCGACAGGTAGAGTTAATGAACAGCTTGCTAAAAATAAGGTTGCTGTTAACATTAAAGCAAAAGCTTTAAGTTTTCTTAAAAACATAGGTCGAAAAAATTTAAAATATTAAAAAATAATTTGGGGTATAAAAAAAGAAATGTTGTATTCCCTTATTTACTAAATACCTTTTTTCAAGGCACAATGATACTCCTTTTTCAGAAATTAACAAATAATAACTGCAATAAATGAATTACTTTTTTCCGTCTGTATTTATATCTTAAATTTTTCAGACCAATAAATATACAAAATACACTTATAAGGAACCAATACTTAAAGATTATTGTTTTTAAAAGATTTTCTCCATATATACCACTCCTTCAAGTGGATTAGTGTAATAGGGTTGGATGATTTGGAAGCCTAGAGATTGGTAAAGTCGGATGGCTGGAACGAGAGTTTCGAGGGTGTCCAACACCATTGATTGGTAGTTTTTTTGTTGGGCTTCTTCAAGTAATTTTTGGGCGAGTATTCTGCCATATTTTTTGCCACGATGCCCTGCTTGTACATATAGTCTTTTCATTTCGCAGGCAGTGCCTTCAAATTTTCGGAGGGCTATGCAAGCCACATATTTTTGTTGGTCTTTGATGAGAAAAATACATCCTTGAGGTTCGGCATATTTGCCTGGTAAACTGGCGAGTTCTTCTTCAAAACTTTGAAAGCATAAGTCTACTC
>JAHDIA010000746.1 GCA_020631035.1 Chitinophagales bacterium
GTATCATAAAAGGCTCTGAGGGTCCAATATTTGGATTCATCAGTAGGGTATTTTTTTGTGTCAATTTGTAGTAAATTTAAATCTCGTTCTAAGATAATCCAAAGTAATTCGGAACAATAAAAAGCCGTGGTGTCTTGGTAATCAAAGGAATGGTCGAAGGGAATTTGTGCCGCAAGATAATGCTTGGCTCTTTCTTTGATTTTAGCTATTTTTTGTGGTTTTTGATTTTTGAGTCTACTGACCAAAATACTATTGGGCACCGCTTGCTCAACAAAGTCGGCAAGGCTGCTTGTTTGTACTCCCTTGTGGTCGGAAACGGTACTGGAGAGCGATTGAACAACTTTAAATTCCCCTGCATCTTTGATGAGTATGCCCAAATGCGTCAAGTCTTTGGGGTCGTTTAGTTGTTCACTGATGAAGTGACTGACAATGCCCTGCCCTTTTCGCAAAACAATGTCCCCTTCTTGAAGTAGTTGAATTTCACTTGTTTGAAGTGTGTACTTTGTAGCTTCTTTTGTTTTGGCTTGTTGCTTGACTTTGTATCCCCAAATACCAAGACACACTAGGACAAATATAATGATGACTGTATGTTTTCGAGTCATTTTTCAGCATTCGTATATTCGTGGCTTTACAAACAACAGCATTATTTTGGGTTTTCTTTATTGAGTGATTCTTTAGATAAATCTACTTTCCATTGTCCACCTTCTTTGATGAGTGGTATGCTCAAGGTTTCATCTTTACTGACTGATTCATTGATGATTTCGCAATGGGCAATGCCCTCTTCTACTTTGCATTCTTTGACAGCGATTTTATCCTCTTTTCCTGCTGCTTTTTTTTTCGCATATTCTTTTTGCAATTTATCTGCCATTCCTGTATTGTTGGCAACATCCAACAAGCCACTGGTTGCTTGTGAACCATATTGCCTTGCTGCTTCAAAATCGCCGCTGATAAATAGTTGCATAAACTGCTCTGTCACCTTGGCTGGCTCAGACGAGTCAAAACTAAATTGTCGCTTGCTGTTGGCATCGGCTGGCTTGGCTTTTTTGGTGCTAATTGTCTCCTCATTTGCAGCATTGCCTTCGGCTGTCTGTTGTTGTTCTTGACTGGCACATGCTAACATCCCAAATAGCATACAAGCTAGCAAGATGTATTGATAAATATTTTTCATTTGATGAGTTTAAAGGTATTGCCCACAAGTTAAGGATTTTTCAACAAAGTTTTTCGGTCTATGGCTTTTTCATCTAAAGCACTTAGGTTTTTCCCTCTCCAGAACAATGCGCCTGTCTCTTGGTGTTGTACTACTTTGGTATCTTTAAACTCAAACAATGCCACTTGAATATTTAAGCTGGCTCTCCCTTTAGATTTTAAAGCAAACTTAGATACTTTGGGATAAGCAGATTCTTTTCGCATATTTTCTGCCCACTCTTTGAGGTAATAATCCAAAGTTAGTTTGAAGGTTCCTTTGCTTGTATCATATGCTAGTAGTTCTACCCTATTCGCCCACTCCATTATCCAATGTTCAGCGTCCATATTGATGGAAAAACTCTTGAGTCCAAGTGCGGCTGAATCGTAGGTATTGGAATTATTGCCTTTAACTTCAATGGTTTCTATTTTTGTTTGTAATTCTTCTTTTTTATCCCAGTGATAATCTTTAGAAAAGGATTGGTTTTGTGCCTTGATGTAAGTTGGTTCTCCAGACAATAGCAAGTAATGTAAGTCTATTTCGTAGTCTACTACTTGTTTGAATCTGTTACACTCTAAGGTTTTACAACTGGCAACAAGACTGGCATAAATTTTAAATTTAATTTGATTGTTGCTTTGGCTTACGTCTCCTATTTTGAGGTTAAGTTGTACCAGTTTATCGGCTTTGCCTTTCGCCAATAAATCAAAACCATTGAGTACTGTGTAGTAATTTAAATTCTCGCTAGTTGTTGGAAGGGGCAAGGTGACTTCTTTTTCTGCGACCAAGAGTTCCCCTTCTTTTCCAAGTAAATTGAAATGAACTTTGTCTGTCTGAAAATTTAAGTATTCACTCTTGAGATAGGTATAGCCCGAAGTGTAGTAGCAACTGTCTGCTCCGAAGCCCGATGCACTAGTGTACACCAATTCATTTTGTTGGTGGTCGATGTAATTGCCGATTCGGTTGATGCGGTGGTTGTAGGTCCATTGGTGTTTGTAGCCCTGCCAAAGATAGGCTTCGTTTTGGGCAATGGTAAGGATGCTAGATAGTAGCAATCCTAAGATAATTATAAAGTTTTTTCTGCGCCTCCTCATCTTCTATTTAATATATCATCTACTAAATCATCATTTACATCACTCCAGCTTCCAAATAACTCATCCAATAATTTATCTTTGGTATCTTCTTTTGTTTGATAACTCAGTCTGATACTTTCAGATACTTTTCCCAATACCTCTAGCTTTTCTTCAATACTAAAAGAGTTGATAAGTCTCATAAGACTTGTTACAGAAATACTTCCCATTTTCAACTACTTTGATTTACAACAAAAATATCATTTTTTAAGTTCTTTTGCTAATTTAATTTATAGGTATTCTTCCAAGATGACTGAACGAAATAAAATAGCCCCGATAGTAGCGGTTACCCCGCACCACTGTAGAGACGTTGCATGCAACGTCTACAGGGGGAGGAGTAAAAGCGGATAGCGGGCAAATAAGTAGCGACGAAGCTCCCAAACCTTTGCTCCCATTTTATATTCAGTTAACTATTTATGTGATTTCATTTTTCCTCAATGCCCACCAGCAAGCTCCTAGGAAAATCATATTGGCAAAGTTGAATCCTGCGACCATTAGGTAATTGCCTATGCTTGGAATGGCAAAGTAAATCGCCATCACCAATGCGTAAATGAGTATGGGATTAAAGTACATAATCCATTGAGGCAAATGACTGTTTTCGCTCCTTGCTGCTCGTACAATGCCAATGGTTAATATGACAAAGCCAATGCCCAAGGCTACCGTCAAGGGATCGTGTAAAGCTTTGCACACTTCTAGGACCTGGCTGGCATTGCTGGCTTCTTTTTGAATGATGCCTACAAAGGCGACGATGCCGTGAGGCACGTTAATTAAAAACTTGCCATGAGGCGAG
>JAHDIA010000747.1:0-2001 GCA_020631035.1 Chitinophagales bacterium
TTGCCCTCTGTCGCTTCATTTTTTCCATCCGCTTCACGCCCTAATATAATTTACTTTGCTATATTATGCAATACCTGTTGTGGGAACGGAATCTCAATATTTGCAGAATCCAATGCATTTTTAGCCGCTTCTTTCATATCAGCTGTTACGCCAGGTTGGTTGAGTGGGTGACACCAAACCATTAAGTCAAGATTAACGCTGCTGTCTGCCAATTCGGTGACAATTACGGCAGGTGCTGGTTGATTCAAGACCAATTTATGATTGTTGGCGGCATTCAACAAAACTTTACGGGCATACTCTATATCCGCATCATAAGCAATGCCTATAGGAATGTGTAAACGGACTTTCCCTTCTCTCGAATAATTGGAAATATTTCCATTGGAAAGTGGTCCATTGGGAATGTAATGGGTGATCCCATCGGGTGTAACCAAACGTGTCACAAATATATTAATGTCTTTGACAAAACCTTCTAGGTTGCCTACCTTGACATAGTCATCTACCTGAAAAGGTTTGAACAACAAAATCATAACGCCACCTGCAAAATTGGCAAGGCTTCCTTGAAGTGCCAAGCCAATCGCCAAACTTGCAGCACCTAAAATAGCGACAAAAGAGGTGGTTGCAATTCCCAATGTAGAAGCAACTGCTATCAAGAGCGTTATCTTCAATATTATGCTGACCAAAGAAGATAGAAAACTTCTTAAAGAACGATCGTAATCTTTAGACTCAAAAAATCTATCAAGAAGTTTGACAACCCATTTGATGATTCTAAAACCAATCCACAATACAATAAGTGCCAAGAGGATTCTTGGAGCGTAACTAATGGCTTGTTGTAAAAAGTTGTTGAGTAATTGGCCTATGTTTACCAGGCTTTCCGTAGCAGTTTCAGGCATTGATTTAATGATTTTCATTCTCGGACAATTTTTGCAGAATAGAACTAATACTTAAACAAGCTATCCAGTCGCCTGCGGCTTCCTACTATTTGTTCAAGTATTACTCTCCAAAAATTGTCAAAGAACCGTGATTTTAAATATTTAAAAGTTAATGATGATGCAAAAGTAAAACAACTTAAGCTTAATAGAGAACAGACAACAAGCTAATTTTAGCGTACAAGGGTTACATTATTAAAAATAGATTTAACTTCTTCTGTTCCTGTAAATTGGTATTCCATAAAATACACATATACTCCAACATTTTGTTGTGATCCATTAAAGGTGCCATCCCATCCAGCATTGATATCGCCTTTGGCATCAAAGATCAATTGACCCCAGCGATTGTACACCTGAAAGACTAAAAGATCAATGGCTTCATTGGTAATGATTTTAAATTCATCATTGACGCCATCTCCATTGGGAGAAAAAGCACTTGGTAGCACTACAGTAGGTTCTACGACTACCTCAACATAGATGCTGTCTCGGTTTTTACAACCAAATTCAGTAGTACCTTCTACATAATAGGTACTATTGTACATTGGACGAACAGTGATGCTCTCGCCTGTATTGTTGGGAAAGCTTTGTGGGGTGGTATTGAGCGAATCGGTATAAGTCCATTCATAAGTACCTGTAGCACCCGCACCAGCAGCAGAAAATACAACAGGCGCACCTTGTACAATTAATTCAGCACTAGATTGGACAGAGACACTAGGGCGTGCATTGGCAGAAATGGTGACAGAAGAAGTCGCCACACAAGACTCTGGGCTGATGACTGTTAAAGTATAGGTTCTAGAAATACTTTGGCCATTGCTGGCATTTAAGCTAACATAAGGTTGTGCTACATTGGGGTCACTCAAATCATCGCTTGGATTCCATGAATAAGTGTGGTTGGGTAAGGCTTCCATGGAACCAATTTGTAGGCTATCTACAAATTCACAGTTGGAAAAATCGACCCCAGCATCTGCAATGGAAGAAGCGGGTAGAATTTCCACAGTAGAGGTGTCTACACAGCCTTGAGCATTTCTAGCTACAATGGTATAAGTAATGGGCGCATTGGGCGTTTCAATTTGTG
>JAHDIA010000747.1:2011-3097 GCA_020631035.1 Chitinophagales bacterium
AGCAAATCCACTTGGGCACTGTCTCCACTACAAATGGAAATAGGAGCTGTTGGAACATTGCTCAAAATAGATACATCGTCCCAGTTGAAATTGACAGTATAAGTGGTGTCCCTGCATCCATCTGCATAGGTTAGGTTGAGTGTATAGGTATGACTAGTTCCATCAGGTGTATAGATTGGGTCGGGACAATCATAGCAAGATAAGCCTCCATCATTGGGTGCCCACTCATAAATATTATTGACAGGTAGAGAAAATGAAATGGGATCAAAGGTACACATTCCATACTCTGTCTCTATAAGTGGGGCGGCAGGGAATGTGGGTTGTATAACCTCGATAGGACCAACTGTAAAAGTATCTACACAAGGACCAATAGAATATTGTAAAGTAAACAAAGTGGTTTCTGTAATTCTAGCAGCCACATTGGTTGGAGAAGTGGGATCTGTTCCTTGGTCAATAAAAGCCTGGGCAGGTTCCCACTGAATGGCATCTGCTCCATCAAAGAAATCGTTAAACTCAATGATGGCAATGTTTTCACAATTGACAAAAAACTCTTGTATGGGTTCTTGATAAGTTGGAGGTGGAAGAATTTGAGTCAAATCGTCAAAAAGCCATATGGTATCTGTTACGGTTTCTTGGTTGAGGACACAGTCAATATTGTTCAAACCAGTAATGGTCACTACAATAGACTCTACAATTTCATTTTCATTGTCTGCTACAGCATAAATGGCAATAGTATCAGCAGGGTTTTCAGAAGTAAGTGGAATGTTTTCGGGTATAGGATTGCCATCAATATCAGTGTAATCTACCCCATTGGTTGCTGAGCCTGATAATTCTAGATTGATGATGGCAGAGCTCCCAGGATCAATGGCTTCAATTGAGAAAATTAACTGTTTTTCATTGCAACCTTCATATACAACTCCATTGGGATTGCCTTTGTTGTCGGTATAGAAAGGAATAGGATTACCATCTTCATCAACCAAGGTATTTCCAAGAGAATCCACTTGGTAAATTTCATGCCCCCCATCTAAACCCAAATTAGGAGATGGAGAGGTGAAACTTCCTGCTTCAAGAAAAACCCCTGAGTCT
>JAHDIA010000748.1:0-357 GCA_020631035.1 Chitinophagales bacterium
TATTTGGCAAACCAAGAATTTGGCTAAATGATGATTTAAGATTCTATTTTGAAAAAATAGAGTAATACCCAAACCCAACAAAATTACGTTGTGATAAAACAATGAACAAAACCCTCTCAAAAACACTCAAATGGCTTAGCGGCTTCTTTGCCATAGGCTTTATTGTATACATACTCTTTGTAATGTTTTTTGTTTTTGGTCCTAATATCAATAACTATGTCAATAGAATCGATTTTGATTCGGAAAAGTGGCAAAATTGGGAGGAAACAGAAGCTGATTTGTCTTTGAGGTGGCATATGGTACATGACTTGATTCAAAAGCATGAATTGCTAGGGATGAAGGTGAGTGAGGTCAAGG
>JAHDIA010000748.1:367-3096 GCA_020631035.1 Chitinophagales bacterium
TGGTCGTAGATGGCTTGGTACAGAGGGGGAAGTTGGTGAAGGAGTACATTAAATAACATATTAAATCAAAGAAAATAATGGCAACACTAAGACATAGTCGAAAATGACGTGTTTATGAGTTACTATTTAGGGATGTCAGGTCATGGAATAGATTCGGGGGCTTTGCATTTAACTTTGGAAAATGGGATTGTTAGCAAAGTAGAGCTTTGGCACGGGTAGTGAGGCGAAATAAATAGAGGCGACTACAGCCACCCTTTGGGTCTTACGCTCGATGGAAACGATACCCACTACTGAAACAGTCCCTTTGAGACAAGGAGGAATGAAGGCTGACGATAGGAAGACTAGAGCCGACTATGGCGAATGGGCTGGTGAAGTAGTGCGTATAAGTGGACAGCGAGGAGACACTTTGCAAACGAAGCCCAAAACATTCCGTTCTAAAAACAGTTTGCTCCTAAAAAATAAAAAAGCCGACCACTCATTGAGCAGTCGGCTAATTTCTATTCTAATAAACCGAAATTATTTCGTTCTTACTTGCCACAATCTTGGCAATCTATAATTTCATCAATAGGGAATCCTGTATTACAAGATGTATCCCAGAATAAGCAATTGGTTGGATCAGTAACAATTACTGTGTATGTTCCTATTTTTGAAGGAGAGAAGTAAGGAATGCCTACAGTTGTACCTTCCAATACTCCATCTAAATACCATTCAAATATCCAATCTGCAGCTGGTTCCAATACTGCTGGTAAATCAGTTGTGCAATCTTCGCCTGGAGCAACTACGTATAAAGAGTTACTCATACAAGCTCTCTTGACACAAACACAGTCTGAGAATACAGGTGTGTCGCACAAGATAAAGTCGAAGTCTTCCACAACAGTTTCTCCATCCATATCAACCATTACCCCTTCTCTTGGGCTAGGTGTAGTGCTACTAGCTGCTTGTGGACAAGGCAATGTAGTTTCTTCTACATATACATCGTAGATTCCACAAGCTACAGCAGTGAATGTATAAGTACCTGTAGCATCAGTCATAACTGTAGGACAATCAACTCCTGGAGTACATACTCCATCCCACAATTCTATTGTCACCCCTACCAATGGTTCGCCAACATTTCCGTCACAATCATTGTCACCTGTTACCACTCCAGATATGTCACCAGAACAAGAACACATTGTACAAGCAATACTTGTAGCAGTCAAGCTAGAACATCCCTGACCATAATCGAATGCCGTTCCTGTAAAGTCAGCACTCAAAGCGTCTCCATCTGCTACACAAGCTTGTGTTTGGCTATCACATACTGTACCGTCTTCTGCTACCAAATCAACCTGTAGTGTACCACAACCCGCAGCACTTACATCTACTGCTGTCAAGTTTGGATAAATGGTTACTGTAAAGTTATCTGTTGGACAATTGGCATCTACATAGAAGCTATCTATTGTACCTGCTGCTACATTTACAATGTTTACTGAAGTTTCGATTAGGAAGTAGTATTCTACTGGGTCACAAGTTTCATTTAATGGGAAGATCAAGCCTAAATCACAAGCACTTAAACCAAATGTTGCGGATTCAAATGTTGTGGTAACATATCCCAAAATGGTTCCTGCAGCATCTGTTTGATACAAATCAAAACCTACAATATCTAATGTCCCATCTCCATTATCTATCTCTGGGTTAACATTACAAGAAGCGGTAGTGAATGTAATTGCTGTTGTTGTATCTGAACATCCTGCGGCATCTAAGAAGTCTGCTGTACCCACACAAGTTGGTCCTGTACAACCAGAACAAGAAGTAGATAAAATCAAATTAGAACAACCAAACGGATCTGGGAAATCGCCTCTAAAATCAACAGACAATTGATCCCCATCAGCTACACACTGTAAACTATCAGAAGCACAAACAGAGCCATCTGGAGAAACTACATCAATCTGCAATGTACCACAAGTTTCAGTTGTTGCATCAACAACATTTAACAAAGGATAAATGGTTACAACCACATCTTCTGGCGTACAAGCAGGGGCATTGTAGAATGTATCTACTGTACCAGCTACCACATCAATGATATTGATGGCTGTAATTACGGTAAAGTAGAAATCTATTGGATCACAAGTTTCATTTAATGGGAAATTGATATTAGCCGTATCACAAGCGCTCAAGCCCAATGAAGGTGCTTCAAAGAAAGAACCTAAATATCCTAAGATATTACCCATATCATCTGTTTGATAAATATCAAAACTCACTGCTGTAAGGGTTCCATCACCATTGTCTATTTCTGGATCTACAGTACAAGTTTCAGGAATGACTGCTACGGTAGTGAGGGTGTCGCCATTGGCTGAAATACCAGAACAAGCAAAAGCATCACGGTAATCTATAGCACCAGCACAAGTAACAGGGGTACATCCTGGATCAGCAATAGCAAATGGACCAAACATACACAAAGCATCTGTATCTGTTACAGTAATAGTACCCTGAGTACCAGCATTGTAAGTAAAGGTAATTGAACCTCCAATATCTACAGCTGGGTCATCACCTGTTGAACTAGCCGCACCAGCATCAGCAATACTTACCGACGCATCTGGTCCACCTGTCCAACTTACTGTAACATCATAGGTAGTTGCATCTAAGCTACATACTGCTGGACCAACTTGAACATCTGCCAATAAACAAGATGCAGTACTACAATTGGTACAAGCAACAGAAGTTAAGGTCAAAGTAGAACATCCTTGTGGATC
>JAHDIA010000749.1 GCA_020631035.1 Chitinophagales bacterium
CTAACCAAAACTAATTATGAAAAACATTTACAATTGACTTTTACGAGCCAAATTGCAAGCTGTTTCAAATTAAGCTTTTTTTTTTTTTCAATACTCAAATTTAAAACATAAATCCCTAATTATCAAATAGATAGGGATGTATAATTAATTTTATAATACTTCAACAATAAATGCATCAATGTTTTGTAGCTTATCAATGCTTAAATATGTGCTAGTGCTTTTTCCTTATATCAATTGATAAGGACAATATATAATATATAAGTTAGAAAGGTGTTAAAATGAAGAAAGCCTGGACAGAGGACCTGCCCAGACTTTCTTCAACCAAAACTATTATGAAAAATACTTACAGTCCAAAGATAGTTTAACTGCAAAACAAATGACAAATAAAAAGCAAAAAAAAGCTATTTTTAACATTTTTTAACACTTAAAACTTGTTACTTTGTTGCATTATCTTGTCCAAGTACATTTTATCGAGCTTTGAAAAATCATTTAACTGGGCACTATCCACATCTAAGATGAATAAAACTTTGCCATTTTCCAAATATGGGAGTACGATTTCTGATTTAGAATAAGGACTACAGGCTATATGACCTGGAAATTCTTCAACATTGGGGACTATAATGGCTGCTTTTCGGTCTACACACGTACCACAAACCCCATTGGGTACCTTGATACGGGTACAAGCCACTGGTCCCTGAAAAGGTCCCAATACCAACTCATCACCAATTAAACGGTAAAAGCCTACCCAATGAAACCCAAAAGTCTCTTTGATAAGGGCTGCAATATTGGCCATATTGGCAATTAAATCAGTTTCTCCTTCTACCAAGGCTTTGACTTGTTCCAAAGCCAATTTGTATTTTTCCTCCCTACTCAAATTCGGGTCAATGCTTGTTTGATGTGCCATATGATAAAGGTATATTTTATTCAGGAACAATCGGTTTGGCCTCCTCATTTTTCTCTGTCAGCTCCTGCTCTTGCTCTGCCAATGTTTTGATCTTTTTATACTTGTACTCTTGGTCCGATTCCTGCTCAAATGCCCTAATGATGTGCTTGACCAATTTGTGTCGCATCACATCATCGGCAGTCAGTTGTAAGACACCTATGCCTTTGATATTTCGCAACAACTTAACTGTTTGCATCAAACCCGAACGTTGGTTTTTGGGCAAATCTACTTGTGTTAAATCGCCTGTAATAATGCATTTGGCAGTTGGTCCAATCCTAGTCAACAACATTTTAAGTTGGGCAGCAGTAGAGTTCTGAGCTTCATCCATAATAATAAAGGCATTGTTGAGGGTACGCCCACGCATATATGCCAATGGGGCAATCTCAATGACCCTATTCTCCATCAAATACTTCAACTTATCAGGCGGTATCATATCGTCCAAGGCATCGTATAAAGGACGCAAATAAGGATCAATCTTATCCTTTAAATCACCAGGCAAAAATCCTAGACTCTCCCCTGCTTCTACCGCTGGACGTGTCAAAATAATCCGTTTAACTGTTTTATTTTTCAAGGCTCTTACCGCCATAGCGACTGCCATATAGGTTTTACCTGTTCCCGCAGGCCCAATCGAAAAAATGATGTCGTTTTGTTTGATTAAGTCAATGAGTTGACGCTGGTTTTTGGTACGTGCCTTAATCGCCCGGCCTCCACGTCCATACACAATCACATCTCCGTCCACTTCTGGCAACTCACTGGCAACAGGTGCCTGCCCATCCAACATAGATTCCAAATTGGTGATAGACAATTGCCCATATCGTCTCAAAAAACGAATCATTGTATCAACCGTATCTTCAAAACGTTTGACGTCTTCTTCTCCCCCAAGTGCTGTCAATTTATTGCCTCTCGAGCTAATTTTCAACCTTGAGAAAGCTCTTTGGAGCATCTTAAATTTTTCATTATTGACTCCAAAAAACTCTGCGAGACTTACTCCTTCAATATTTATTCTTGCTTCTCTCAAAATTAATTTTTAAAAAAATTTACGAATGTATAATGACGAGTTACGAATGTAGAATTGTAATAAATGGCAACGAGATAGATATTCGTCATTCTACATTCTAAACTCTAAATTTGTATGGGGCAACGTATGGGATACTAGGCTGCGTGTACTCTGGTTAACCAACGCCTGCTTTTCCCTGCGCACCAAAGTGCATCCTCCCGCTCATCCAACGCTACAATCAAACACCTTCTCCAAGAAACCCCAAATTCTTTGACAAAGTTCACTTAGAACGTTCTTTTACACTGTTTGTAAAAGTCGTCTATTTTCTCATTCAATGATGTCAGTTGGGTGTCATAAATTTCTTTACCTGCCTGTACATTGCGAATGACCAAAAACAACTTTTCAATTTCTTTCAAAGACACACCAGATTTTTCTGATAATTGTTTATAAAACTCTGGGCTGTGCTCTATGTTCCGCATATACAATTTGTTGCGAAGAAAATCGAAAAAGTACTTTATTTTTTTGTTTGCCAAGTCTTTATGACTGCCCTTTTCTAAATATAAATTAGAAATGGTTTCCACAAACTCTAGGGTTGTATTTTGCGGTGGTTCCACAACAGGTATTGCCCTTTGCGTCCTTTTGACTTCAAAAAGCACAAACAATAACAAACTTCCCACACTTAAATACAACAACCATTTCAAAGCTTCATTACTCAAGAAATACCTAAAGATGGTTTGAGACTCGCTTCGCCCCTGTTTGTAATACTCATCCCAATAAAAATCTGCTTCTGGTAAATGGGAAAAGACTTTGCTTACATAATCTGCATTGGAATCGTCTAATACATAATAATTGGCAAAGGCAAATGGATTGGAACTCAGCAAAAAATGGCCTTCTCCATAATTCATCCGAATAAGATTGGGCATCCCTTCAGAATTCTTTCCTAAAATTTGGGTTCTAGTCGAATCAAATTCAACAAAATAAAAGTTGCCTCCTTTTCTAATCTCTCCATAGCCTCCCATTTTTGACAAGTCTTGATGTACAAAGTTGTTGCCTTTTTTCAAACTATCAGGCAAGGTATTTTGTAGGCTATCTGAATCGGCATTGCTAAAAAAGGGCGTAGCAGTTGTCGCTATATTAAAAGTATCCAACACTTC
>JAHDIA010000019.1 GCA_020631035.1 Chitinophagales bacterium
CTGTAAATTTTACCAGCCAATGCTCCAGAAGGTGGAACATAAACGTCGTCTTCCTCATTTGCCTCTTCACATCTTTCTCTACCCAATAGGTAGTTACAAGTCATAATGGCATTAGAAAGATAAACGTCTCCACCTGTGTGGTCTGCATTTTCAAACAAATCAACCACATCATCAGGAGAACCTAAGTCTTTAAAATCTGTTACCAAAACAACTTTGTTGTCATGTGCAATTTTAGACCACTTGGTTAAGATAGCGTTGTTGTTCAAGTGTCCAGGGATGACGAGGATACCGTAGTTTTTACGAAGATCCAATCTATCGTAATGTTGTTTCAACTCTTCAGAAATGTGATCAATGAACAAAGGATTGTCTAAATCTCTTACTTGCTCTGGATCTGCATTTACGAAAGTAACGTTTCTAACCTTGTCAGACTCGGTATTTTCAAAATACAAAGCAACAGAACGATAGGCAACTTCCATAGCTCTTGTTTTCTCTAGCGTCATTTTGAGGTCTTTGTACAAGTTTTCCTCAGCTTTTTTCGCTTTTTCCTTAGAGATGTCTTGCATTTTTGCCATATCGTTGTTGCTTTCCAACAAGTCAATCCAGATTTTCAAACGATTTTCGAGTTCACCTCTTTGCAAGTCCCATTGATCGTCCTCTAAAAAGATGTTTCTTCTAGCTTTTCTTTTAGGGTTGAGGTTAGAAAAACCATCGATGATATTTTCTAGGAAGGCAAAACCTCCAAATTCAATGATTTTATCTAAACCTTCATATGATTTTTTGGCACCTGCAGCTTGTTTTTTCTCTTTGACTGCTGCTTGGGTTTGTTTTTGAGCTTGAGCTTTCGCTTTATTTTCTTGACTCATTTTTATATTGTTTTATTTTTTGTTAGATGAAAAAAATTAATCCTGAATCCTATTCTTCTGCGTCAGGATCTTTTTTAACAGACTCCAATTCTGCAAGTGCTTCTTTTAGGATGCCTACAATAGCAGTTTTGGTATCGTCACTTTTGAGTGCTTTCATCAAAGCTCTGTTAGCGCCCAACTGCTTGGTAATCTTTTTGTATTGCTCTTTTTCTACATTCAAGCCACTCAAGTGTTTGCACTGTTGTACAATTTCTTTAGCTCTAAAGTCAGCAACACTTTTAAATGCCAACTCTTCTTTTTTGGTGATGCCGTCTTCTGTTTCATAAGTAACAGTCACTTTCGGCTTAAAATGTTCAAATACAGCCTTAGTTGTTCTCAAATCATACACACATTCAGGAGAGAATGGAGCTTCTTCGGTAAGTTTTTGGACCATAATGGTTCGGTTAGAGGGGATGTCTTTTATCGCCTCGGTAACATCTAATTTGACTTCGTTACCACCTATGCCATATTCATAAAGTGCCATAATTAAATTTGTTTAAAAGTTAAAAAAATCTATTTTATTATTTATTTAATATTTTGCTTTGTCAAACAAAAACCTGTCTTAAAGGCATACAATACCTATGCTTGTTAATAAAAAAACAAGCGTATGGCCTTGGAGCCAAAAAAGTTGTTTTTGCCCATATTTATATAGACCATTGACTATATAAACCCATATTGTTACTATAAAACCAAACTAAGCATTCCCACTTATAGCCCTTGCAAATCAACGACTTATTTACCAACTAAATGTCATAACCTTTATTCAATAATTGCAAGGGATAAAAATCCACCATATATCATCTTTCTAAACTGAATCCACTTTTTCTTCTTTCTAAATTCATTATTATTCGCTGAATAAGAAGTGCCTTTCACGATTAAACATAATCAATCACAAGATACAATTTTTTTATCAAAAAAGCTAAATTCCCACCATCTAATTCAATAATAAATTTACTTTTTTTATTTAGTGAAACGAAAAAAACAACTTGAACCATTTGACTTGATATTTTCTGATCTACTAGGTCAAAAATACTCACTGTAGCTTTGGCTACGATTGCGTTTTTTTTCCTTGTATATCAAAAAATCTCTGCTTTAAATTTTGGTCTAACTTATTTTATCCATTTCACTTATTTATTTTCTAACGATATATTCTGTAAAATAATTCATTTTTCACCTGTTAAGTTTTATAATTTTCAAGGAATCAACTTCGTTGGCATATACAAGTATTTAATGTTTTTTACTGGGTGTACATTTCCTTGGTTTTTAATTGGATATTCTTCAATAATTTTAATTTTGTTTCTGACATCAGCGAGCAACTCTCGCAAAATTTCATTGGGTATTTTTCTTTGTTTTTTGATAAACAACAAAGGAACCGTACTGTATATCTCATCATTGACTGTCATTCCTGTTCCCATAAACATCAAATTGTCTAAAAACTGTTTTCTAGCTTTGGTTTTGGTACCAAAAGGCTTCCTCAATTCTTTATAAGTTTCCTTATAAGATTTATACAATCTTTTACGAAATTTACGATCAATAACAGGCGGCGGATCAGGCACCAATTTTTTTAAATGATTGACACAAGCTTCGTGTTCTTGAGGACTCACCAGATAGTAATGTTCAAATACCATACCCAAAGAATCCCCTACCCCATAAAAAGGAATCTGAAAATTATCTTCGTAGGAAGAAGTAGGCAAACTGTCTAAACCTGCCGCCAACATACTTCGTTCGTTCAACTTTGCCAATAAGCTAGGATGTGTGCGGCTTCGTGTACGCCCAATTCCATCAAAGAATTCTTGCAAACTACCCTCAATTTCAGTATTGTGTGTGGCAATTTGTAAGATTAATTGTTCAAATATTTTGTCAAACGTATTGGGGTGCAATTTACTATTCATCCGAGGAAAAGCTACCCCACCTTGATACATACAAGACTCAGGATTGAACATAAAAATGTTTTCAGCCTCATCAACTGTAAAAGCAATACCTGTTTTATAGAACCTAGAATCTACTATGTATCTTTGTCGGCTCTTGGTAAATTTCTTTCCAACATCATACAACAATGATTTTGCTTTAAATACAAAATTTAGATTGCTATCTGCTCCTTTGTTTTTCAATTGATAAAAAAGCATTCTGGAAGAAACATCTGCCAAAGTATTTGCCAAACTAACGGTTTGTATTTCGTCATAGTCCGAAGCATTCGCCCCCACAATGATTAACAGATTGGTTTCTGCTGATTTTTCATTTAGTATTTCAGCTGCTTTTTCAAGGGCCAATTCAAACCCATTTCTCATTGAATCAGTTGGTGCTTTAGTGTTCGAGTTTTGAGCTACATCTTGAATAAAATCCAACCACTTTGGGAAAGTTCTACTAAATGGTAATGTTTTAGAAATGCTATTTTCATTGTAGCAAATTGCCCCTAGCACAGGTGTATACCCTTTGAGTTCATCTTTGTTTAAAATACCATATAATTTTTGCAAACTGTTGGTCAACTGTAAAAGTTCTGTTTGGAAATCTGGGTTTTCTTCAAGCAACAAAAGAACATTTAGTTTTTTAGATTTCTTTTGTAAATCTTTAAACTCTTTGTAGCTTACAAATTGTCCGTCTATGTTGATGACTTTATGGGGCGAATGGTCCCAAACTTCAAAAGGCAAATAAGTAGAGTATACATCTTGCTCACTTGGCTTTTCATATTTATTTTGCAAATTACCATTGAATAAAAACTTGGTATCATTCAAATTGTATAAATATTGCTCAAGAGCAAGTATTGAATCTGGCATAAACCCACTTTCATAATCTTTTGCTGATTCTTGTTGATCAAAAAAGGTTTCATAATTCCTTATAAATTGATTCTCATCATTGGGGTCCTCTGTTGCTGGAATTAAAATTTGTTGTTGTCCAATTGGCAACAAACATTTTTTATTTATCCAACCATAAATAGAACTTAAATCATCAGGATTAAAATTGGGCGTATAACCAATGAGTACTTTTTCCTTGTCTTCACTTTCTTTGTAAATGTAAACAATGTCTTTTAAGTTTGGAACCGTCGCTTCTACTACCATTTGATTTGCCAAGTCAGGCTCTTGGTACAAAACAACTGTATCCCCTTTGATCCATTTGTCACGATTGACCAAGCAATCGGGATCACCTAACTCCAATATGTACCGCAATGGCTTCATATTTTGAGTAGACAAATAAGCCTTGGAGTTCAACAACAATCTAGATTCATGAATCCATCCAATATACTCTACTCCTTTAATATCAGCAAATCTGTATCTTTTTTCTTTTTTTAATATTGATGCTAGCAATCCCTTTCTTGGAGGCAATAACGATGGATCGTATTTGACCAATTCCAAAAAACCATTTTTTTCATCAATGACATAAAATGAATCTAAAAAACCCACTTTCTTATTGGGGTATTGTGCATAAGCATCTTTATAAGATACATTTTCACCTCTGTCTGAAAAAACAACTCGGTACTCTTTGGTTTTTTTGTTTGTAAATTTATTTTCTATAAAACCATCTTCAGTTGGAAAACTGTATTTCTCTTTGGTTTTACAAACCTTCGTTAATTTATTTACCTGCCCCCAAATCTGTATACTACTAACAGATGAGATCAGTAACAAACAAACCATTGGGTAAAAATATAATTTAAGCCTGGCAAACATTTTATTTAGTTTTTAGGTTTTATTTTTAAAATTTAAAATCCTCCTGCGGGCACTTCTGTCACCTCAATTCTAGTAATACATTCTGTTGTATCAATCACCACTTCTTGTATACTTAGGCTTTCATCTGCTTTGCTATATAAATGATGAATTCCTTGACAATAACTCAAAAAATCATTATAAGTAGAAGAATTAATTACCACAACCAACTCTTCCAAATCACAAATATATTTTTCAACGATATAGTTTTTTTCAGAGAAAAAAGTATTAGAATCATATATAGGTGCATCTGCAATGGCTTGTAAATGTTTTTTAATGTCATCAGCATATAATTGCAGTGTATCTATTGTGTCCGTCACTTCTTGTATTACTTCAAACTGTGGCAGTATTTTTATTTGATGTTTTACAGGATATTCTGATAAGTTTGTGGTCACTTTGATGGTATAGATTCCTTCGTCTCTATATTTGTGTACGACCTGTGCCGTATTTTCACTACTGATCAATCCAGGTTCTTCACCAAACTCCCATGACCATTCACCCACTCCTGTCCCGTGCGCTCTAAAAACCAAATCTGTATTGACATAGCCTTCAACAGGGCCAAAAATTTTGACCAAAGTATCCCTAGGTGATGGCTTAATGATTTGACGAACTTTCAATACTTTTTCTTGTACTATTTTGTCATCTAGAAAAAGTGAGACCAAGTACTTTCCTTTTTCTGGGTATTGATATTTCACCGAATCTCCTCGACCATCTCCACCATCTCCAAATTCCCATTCAAAACTCTCAGGATTTGTCAAACCAACAGCTCCTCTAAGTTCAAAAAGCAACTCTTCTCCTATCTCATATATTCCATTCCCATTATCATCAGTTATTTCAAAATCAATATTGGAGTCAATATTGTATTTATCATTTTCCTGATTATTTTTTTTTGTTTTACTGTCCTTTGTTTGTATGCCTATTTCTTCCTCCTCTTTTTCTACTTCTTCTTCCGTTTCTCCTTCACTACAGGCAAACAGCATACAAAACATCATAGAACACAAAAAAGCCAATATATATTTTGATTTTAACATAGTTGCATCGTTAATTATTTGGTTGATAGTTAATAAGGCGCTCTAGGAATATCCCCAACATTGGCTGTACATATATTCAAGTCTTCAGTAACTTGTTGAAGGTTTGCCTTATATGCTGCAAGTGCCTCTCTTGTTTCATAGTGTACCAAAAGAATATTTGCTGCCATTTTGTTGTAGCGAGTACCTTGTAATCTTTTGGAATTATTATTGTCTTTCTTGACCTTGTTTATATCGCTTCTTAAATCCTCTACTTTTTGTACTTGTTTGATAGACAAATCCAGTCCTACAATGCGATTGTGAATTTGTTTGACAAAGCCCTTGAGTTTGTTTTGATGTGCAAAAATCATTTTATATTCTGACATCAACTCTAGCATTTCGTTATTTTCCTTCATTGATGGCAATGCATAAAGGCTCAAACAAATAGCAGGTATCATCAAGACCATAAAAAGGAAATACCCACCTCTAAAACCCCATCTCCATCTTCTTACTTCTTGAGCATCCTTTAAATTATTGACTTCTTTTATTTCAGTTTTTTGTACCATTTTTTTTCTTTTTTCCTTTATTTTTATTGTTTGCTTCGGCATAAAGATCTTCACATATTCTCAACTGTTTAAAAGTCTTATCATATTCTTGCTCCACCAAACGTGTAGTATCTAGTACTGTTTGAACTTCTTTTGCTTCTTTTAAAATATAATTGTACGGAGAGCCTTTTTCTCTTGTAAGATCATAGTTAAGTGCATTGTCTATAGTTTTGCTAATCAATTTCTGTGTTCTCCGATATTGATCCTCATTCATTTCTTCTATCATTAACTTATTACATAAAGTAAGTACAGTATCTACTTTTTCTCCTACACTTGCCTGTTCTGCATATTTATCTTTATCAATCTTGTATTGTTTTTTTATGTATCGAGTGTGTTCTCTGGCTGTCTTACTAAACAATACTGTTCCAATTAAAGACATTAAAACAACAGGTACAAATGCCATAAAAAATTTAAAAATGGCACTTCTTCTTTCTTTAAAATTTAATGGTTTCATAACAGCTTATTTTTATTAGGGTTAGTCTAACAAACTCCATCTCTTTTCTATTTTCTTGTTGCTTTGCTGCACTTCTTCTCGAATAACAATATTGTTCTTTCTTTGTCCTACATACTCCAACTGACTCAATTTTTGCCACAACAATAAAAGTGTATTTAAAAAATTCTGGATAGATTCCAAGGAATTAGGAATATTGGTATGTTCATAATTCAAATCCATTAACTCGCCCAATACTGATTCAAAATCAACAGGTCTAACATTTTCCCATTCGTGATAGTATTGTAGCAATTCTTCCTTTTCTTTATCTGGTGTTTGTATCAAGAAAGTGTTGATTTTATTGGCAAGCATCGAAATTTTATTGACAAATTCTATTGGCGGTTTCCCAATCAAAACTTGTTTGAACTCAAAAATATTTAGTGCTATAAAATCGAGTATTTCAGTACAAATGCCACAAGTATTTTTAGCTAATTTGTTGTTTACTGGGTTTCCAAAGCTATTGCTTCGAATAATGGTAATACAACACCTTTTTAACTCTTCCAATCTTTGAACAGTAGCTTTCAAAAACTTTTTGAGTTGCTCATGGCTTTCCATAGTGGTACAAGGTGGGATATAGGAGTCATCCCATATAAAGTTTCCATTTTCCCAATTTAGCTCCCCTATTACAAATTGAAATGTACCTATAAAATGACTATTCGTTTTATTACGGGGCATTAGTTGCAAGCTAACTTCTGGGTAACTATTGGGGTGTCTCAATGGTATCTCCTCAGGATCTGGGGTACCAATGGGAATGTTTTTAAATGGATTGATATTGATAAGAACATAATAGTAAGCATTAGATAACTCATCCATTTCTGAAGCAGAAACAGACAATCTAGGATTGCTTTCTCCATATAGTTCTGGCGTATAAATAATTCGAGTTCCATTGGCAGTTACTCCATTACAAGACTCCAATTCCAATTCAAAGTGACTGGAAGATTGTCCACTTGACTTTACAGATAGTGACTCTTGCATTTTTTCTAAAGGAGGCATCAAACCATAATTATATGAATTCAGTGATGTAGAGGATGCATCTCTAATGATGTCTCTAAAATGCAAGTCGTTAGATGAAAAATGGCTTTGTGCCAGTTTCATTCCATCCACCCAGTTGACTGCAAAATGTTTTATATTGGTTCTCATTTTTTATTCTTTTTTTATTTATTTAAATCAAATGGCTATCATCATAATTATTGGCTTCAACCACTCTTTTGGCGATGATGGTAGAATTGTCTTTTATTTTTAATGTTTGGGTATTTTTTTCAAAATCTATAGGTTGATTGAATATGGGTAAAAATCTTTTTTTATAAAAGACCCAACCATAAAACTCATCTCTTTCGTCACGCATTGATACGGGTGTATCTGGAAATTTAATATCGTGATCTTCTATAAACCGATTAAACCACTGTCCTATACTGACCCCTTCGGGTATTTTGGCATCCAGATTAGAGTACAGTGGGTCATCGGGGTCTCGTCTTACACGAATGGTCGCTTCTCTCAACCTTCTCAAATCTATGGTTTCCCAGTAGTCATAATCTGTGTTTTTAGCTGGATACCACAATTTGTAAATTTTGGGAGGAATTTCGACAAAAGCATCTTCTGCCCATTTGAGAAAGAAAGGGGTAAATATCCATATCACACCCATCGAAACCATTGGAGTATAATCGAGTTCATTTAGGCGTTCAAAAATGATGAAATGGAGCCATCCTCCCAACATCATTGATACAATCAATGCCATCATAAAAAAGACCAGATTGTCATCAAAACCAATGGATTCAAAAAGATCTGTATAGGTAAACTGCACCAACATAAAACCAAAAAAGAAGAAATATAGGTGCGTTAGTAAAAGTCCTGTTGGATAAAAATAAATATCAAACAACCCAAGAAAAACTATTGGTACAGCTATGAATATTCCTGTTAGTAAAACAAAAATAATCAAACGCCTCATACTCAACAGAGACCGTCCTTTTTTTATAATGCTAAACACCACTGCCATGATGATTAACAACAATGGGAACAAAATGTATTTCAGAAAAAATGCTGCAAATAAAGACATTTAATATCGGTTTAGTTGTGTTGTATTAACTTTGGTTACATTCCTAAATGGTTATATTGACTCCTAGATACCCATCGTGTCCAAGTATTCGATCAGTTGCGCTATCATTTATTTGAAACTCAAAATGAATATCTCTAGAAGTAATGTCAAACAAATCCATTATGCCCAAAATATATTCTTGTTTCTTTTTATCTGCTACATACTCATCTACTTCTTGGGCACTATCCAGCCATATTTTTATCAATAAATCATCTAGTTCTGCTTGGCATCCACTCCCTGTCAAGCCCGAATCTATTCCCAAGACATTCGCTCCCAATCGCTCATAAGGTGGATTTTCATAAAAGTGTGGAATTTCTTTTACCTCTACTTTTTTGCTTAGTAAAATGGTCAACAATTGAGCTTGTAAATCCAAACTACATTTTAGATGTTCGTGATAAACAATGGTTGACAACAATATCAAAGCTTGATGGTATGTATGCTGTAAATCGTGTTGAAAAAACTCCTGTACCAAACGAATAATAGACTTACCTGTTGGCTTAGTTTTAATTTTTTCTTTAGGGCTGTAGTCTTGCAAATACGGCCAGGTCATTTCTCGTTCTAAGGCCTCTGTTTTGTATTCAAACATTGCTGTGTCAAATAAAGTAAATATTTGTCGGCACTGTTCTGTTACAATTGTATTGCTTTTTATTTCGTCGACAATGTCCCCTACTGTTGAGTAAGCATGACCTAATGTCAATGGATGAAACATTGCTTCTGGCAAAGACTGAAAAAGACCATTTTGACTAAGGGTAATTACATTGTAATGCAAATACTTTTCCCTAAACAAATGGCTTTGTTCTACCACATCTATAACATCTCTTGGATACCTCCAACCACTATTGCCTCGAAAAATGACATAAGAAAAAATATCTTCATTTTCTATTAGGTCAGATTGTCTCATTAGAAAATGAATTTCCAGCCAAAACAATTCAGAAATGTATGTTTTGAGTCTTGGTAAATCAAATTCAGATTTCAACTCTAATTTCCGCTTGGGAATATTGAGTTCTTTTTTCATATCTAAATTTCTAAAAGCCATTGTCCACTTTTTTCAATCGATTTATTTTTCAATAAAATATGGTTTTTTGACAATTTTTGGAGAGTGCTTCTTGAACAAATAGTAGGGAGCCGCAGGCGACTGGATAGCTTGTTTAAGAAGCAGCTCTCTTTAACAAAAATTGTCAAAGAACATAAAATATTACAAAGGTGTGCCCTAGAAATCACCATCACCACCAATGCCACAAGGCTATGGTGTTGTTGTATATTCTGTGTAGGTATGAAAAAGAGAAGAAAACCCACCCAATATTACATTAACTTATACCATTTTTATGGTATATTTTATGTTGTAACAATCTTGAATTCCACTCTTCAAGCTTGTCTATTTAATTGATTATATCTATTTACAAAATTGTGTGCTGCTGGGATAAGCGGAGGAAAAACCTTGAGACGAAGCTAGTCGCTTTGCGAATCTACGCCCGATAGTAGCGGATAGCTCCCAACGGGACTAGAAGCGGATAGCGGGGACTCGACTTCGTTTAAAAGTGTTTCCGTTCCGTCCTCATCATTTATATCTATGTTGTATCATTGTTTTTTGTTTTAATTATTGTTAAAATATGTTTTATTTTTACCCATTGTGGGTACTTTTATTTTGCAATGTCATTGGTTCTAGGCTACGTCTTCTCTGGTTATCGGGCGCATGTTTTTGGCTGCGTCTTAAACTTCATCCATCCGCTTCGTCCTGCGCTTTTGCCCATTTTTGGGGAGACCTAGCTTGTATTTTCACCCGTTTTGGGAGAGACGTAGCATGGCTACGTCTTTACATTGTTGTTGGTTTATGCATCGGTTTCGGCGGCAACACTTTCTTGGGCAACAACCCAATCAAATCCTTTTTCCTCATCGTATACCAAATCGACCGTCATACCATCTTCGATTTCCCCCCCAACCAATTTTCGAGCAATGGGTCGCTTGACTTCAGAACGAATAACCGAAGCAACTGGTCTTGCTCCATACTTTTCTGAATAGCCCATCAATGCCAATTTTTTTCTGGCTTCGGCTGGTAAATTGAGGGTAACTTTTCGGCGATCCAACATCTTCTCCAATTTCTTCAATTGAATGTTGAAAATCAATTCGACCACATCTTCAGAAATTGGTGCGAATGGAACAATTTCGGTCAAACGTCCAAGAAACTCAGGTCTAAAATGTCCTGCCATTACTTCAACCATTTGCTTAGAGGTTGGAATATTCCCTGCACGGAATTGGTCAGCAACCCAATCACTTCCAATGTTGGAAGTAAAGATGATGATGGCATTGGAAAAATCTCCTTTACGTCCTAATTTATCATGTATTTGTCCTTCGTCCATCATCTGCAAAAAGACATCATAGACCGAAGAGTGAGCCTTTTCAATTTCGTCAAACAAGACCACCGAATAAGGTTGTTGTCTAATTTTATTAACCAACATTCCCCCTTCTTGATAACCGACATAACCAGGAGGCGCACCATAAAGCAAAGCAGCCGAATGTTCTTCTTTGAACTCCGACATATCGAAACGAATGATTGCCTTTTCATCGTCAAATAAAAATTCGGCTATGGTTTTTGCCAACTCCGTTTTACCTGTACCCGTTGGTCCAGAAAAGAAAAATGAACCTATTGGCTGTCCTGCTTGATTAAGTCCACTACGTGACTCAATGATGGCTTCTGAAAGTGATTTGATGGCGTGGTCCTGCCCTACTACCCTACGCTTGAGATGAGATTCTATATTGAGCAATTTGTCTTTTTCTTGGGCTTGTACTTTACCAATTGGAATACCCGTTTTGTGTGCGACAATTGCAGCTACCTCAACAGGTGAAACTTCCTCAATTGGATTATTCGTTAAGTCCCACAACTCACCCAATACCGACTCTAGGAAAGTAAAAATATCTTCGTTTGAATTTAATTCTTGTACATTGGTTTCATTGGATAATTGTCCCAACAATACTGGGCTGATTCTCATTTCCATTTGAGAATTGAGCCAAAGCAATGCCGCTTTTAAATTGTCCTCACTTCCAATAAATTCACCCGCTTTGTCCTGCCCTCTCAACTCTTCCAAAGATTTGGACATATTGCTGATTTCGTGCTTGGACTGTTTGTTGCAAATATTGACTGCTGACATCGTACGGTCAATCAAATCAATGGCACTAAAGGGCAATTTGCGTTCTTTAAAATAGCGTTGTGCTAAGTGAACGCTTTCTTTCAATGCTTTTTCGTTGACATCTACTTGATAATGTTTGGCAAATTCTTCTTGGTAAGCTTTGAGGCATTTGATGGTTTCCAGTTCTCCCAATTCATTGAGACGTACCACCTCCATTCTTTCCAAAAGTGAGTTTTGTTTTTCGATGGTCTTTCTAAAGCTATCAGAAGTACAAGTAGCAATGATAGAGATTTCTGATTTGTCCATTTCAGAAGCGACCAAAGCAATAAGGCTATTATTGCCTGACTCTAGATCAGATAAAAGCAAATGAAAATCGTCCATTATCAACAATACCCTCCCCTCTAACTTTTGAATGGCCTCAAATACTTTTTGCACTCTTGAAGAAACTTCCGATGGACCTTGACAGCCATTAATAAGTTTGACAACATCACATTTTAAAATCCGCAATGTTTTCCAGATGTCAAATTTCTCTTTTCTTTCGGTAATATGTGAGATAAAAGCGTCAATTAGTGCGGTCTTTCCAACACCTGCATCTCCAACAGCCAAAATGCCCACATTGTAGTAACGCAAGATAGTCTCCTCAATCATACGAACTTCTTTGTCTCGTCCAATGATTTCGTCTTGATTGCTTTCTTGCTGTTTCTCAAGTAAGTACTCTTGACAGTAAGGAATTTTTTTATTGACACTGCCACCACTGACTGTACTGTGTTGTATGCTATCGGTCAAAGATTCTCCTCCTGTGTCTTCTCCCCCACCCGATTCAAATAGTTGTATGAATTCGTGTTGACTGATGGGTAAGGTTTTTAATTGCCCAATTGAATAAACAACTCCTGGGGTAATGATTCCCAGAAACACACAAACAGGATCGACATAATAAGTTCCCAAAACGAGTTGGTTTCGTTCTGCTTCGGTTAAAAGTCGTTTGGCTTCGTCGTCTGGTGTAATAGTAGCAACAGGCGTAAGTGCCTTGGGATAGGTTTCCAATCTCATCGCAGCCCATTCCACGATGTAGTCCACATCATTGCCTTGGCTTTGCAACATAGGTCCAACGCCTGTATCTTCTTTTAAGATGGCCAACAGAAGGTGTGCTGGACCATAGTTTTCGTGCGAAGCTCTACTGGCAATTTTTTTGGCTCGCTGAATTGTTTCGTTTAAATTCTCACTATAATTTGAGTTCTGCATTTTGGGGTTTTCTTTTGGGTAAACTATATTTATTTTTACTCAACTATTTTTGCATGACTGACACATAATAATGATGACCTCTCACAGCTTTGTTTCTGATTTTCTTTTCTAGTCCATCGCTAATGATTTCCCATTCTGCTGTTGTATGTATGTGCGCTTTGGGAGTCAGCAATATATCTGTGATGCGTACCAAACCTTTTTTCTTGTGGGGAAAAATTTTCACCCCTGGTTTGATGTCTACCTTTTCTATAATGTGTCCGACTTCTTTTTGTATATAATTGTTGATGTCTGATTTGGAGACCAACCTGTTTTTGGAGATGACCAAATCTCTTAGTTCTGCAATTTTCTCCGAACCTTGTGGGGCCGACTTTCCTCCCATTGTAGGTGTCACCAAATGAATGCTATTGGGATCAAGTAAGCTGGCTATTCGGTATTGTTGCAATTCGGTACCAATAGGCAAGTCATTGCCATATTCGGCATTGGTCGTCCAATATTCGTATTCAATCCACTCAGAATTTTTATTGGGGAAAGTCAATACATATGCATTGTGTCTTTGCCTGTGTTTTCCATCATCTTTGACCCTTGCCATTTTGCCTTCCAAAACCTCAATACTCTCATACAATTCTTGCAAATGCATCAAGATGGTATCCTGTCCCAAAGAAGAAAAAGTGTTCCCTTCTTCTCTTACCTTATAGGTCAACTGCTCTAACAATTCCATTCCAGTTCGTGTATCAAAACTTTCGAGATTACCATAGTAAACTTTGTAAGTTGCTGTTTCGCCTTCTTTGATGTTTACATCAGGTAAAGAACGGTAAGTAACATCTCTTTGGTCACTGACTCTACCTACAGATAAAAACTGCTCCCCCACTAAAGTTTCCAATGGTAGAATACGCCCCGATCTAGAAAGGTTGTGTTGAAACTTGAGCAATCTTTTGTTGACTATGACAAAGCAATTGAGAAATATCTTCATTTCTTCCAAAAGCTTTCTTCCAAATTTTTCTGGAAACTGAACCCGCATCCATAAACAATTTGTGTCAAACAATTCAAGGGTATCTTCATCAAAAAACTCCTTAAATGATTCGGGATAAGGTGTAAGCATATTTTGTCCAATTCTAATGGGCTTTTTGCCTACTCCTACAGAAGCAGTAACAAATCGGTTTTGATAAAAGGCGCTGATGTTGTTGACAATGTCTTGACGACTGAGTACCTCAAAATTGGGTTCTCCATCATTGATGATGGTTTCTAAAGGAATGTTGTCTGCTTCAGGATGAACGATTTCAAATGTCGTATGTGGGTTAAACCTAAAAGTTTCATTTAAATCATAGTCTCCTTTAATGTCTAGGAAAAATTTATAATCACTAATTTGAGGAGATGTTCCTAAATGTTCAATACCGATCCATACTTCACCATCAGGGAATTGTGTCCCCTCTTTGGTTTTCGGCATTTCTTCTTTGTACAGTCCATCAATTATCTGGTAAAACCTTCTTCCACTTGCCAACCACTTTATTTGTGCATTGACCAATGGAGTATCACCAATGGTAGAAAAATATAAATCGCCCTGTATTTTCCCAAACGTAACATCTTTGAGTCCATTGGGAATGTAAAACTGATTCTTGGGGGTAAGCACCACATTTTCGTCAAGTGGTATTGCTTTTAAGACAGCATGACCAGGCAGAGCCAATAACTGTTCTCCTGGAACCAAGATAGTTGCCAAGTCTTCTAACACTTTGCTATTTGAAGCCATTATGCTTTGCCCTACTTTCGATAATTCAAAAGCAAGCGCATCCAACAACAACTTGACCAATGGGTCCATTTCATTAATGTTTGAAATATTCCACATTTTAACAGCCTTCTGTATCAAGCTTCTTTTTATTCGATCTTTATTGGCTAATAGGTTAGGATTCATTGTACTCTCCGTTTTTCACTTTTTATTTTGAGATTGGGCTTAAAAATAGTTCTGTTCCAAATTTGTAGACTTCTAATGTTTTTGCTACAGTAGCATCAACCACAATCACGGCTCTCTTTTTAATATCAGGATATTTTTTAAACGCATGTGTCCGTTCAACTTCTGAAACCTGTATGCTCACTTTCACATCCGTTAGTCTTGGTTCATACTTCTTAATGGATTCTAACAAAGTATCTTCTATATCTTTTTGCCAAGCAAAATTTTTAGGCATTGTCTGAAATTGATAATCCCATATCTTACATCCAAAATCTGGTAAGCTAGGAAGCTCTCCCAATCTTGTACAAATCATTATCATAAGATGTTGTGATATAGAATCTCCAATCTTACACTTTTGAGTTTTATTTAAACTAATTGCATTTGGATCCAAAGGCGCTTTATAATAATACATTTGCAGTTTTGTGTTTAATTCAATCACAGGCATTCCACACCTACCCCTCTGTTGCAGATTATGCACGAGAATCTTAATTGCAATTGATTTTGCAAAATAAAATCTTGGATTTTAAGTAGTGTAGTTTACTTGCTCTCTACATTGTTTCAATTTACATTAAAAAAATCATATACCTTTCCCGTACCAATTACAATGTAATTGGCAACTATATAAAGTTTATTGTAAATATCAATCTATGTCGCCCACCTATAGAATATGATACCACATCAACTATTCCTTAACTAGACATACGTATCTTCCAACATACAAATGCACGCATTTGTATGTAAAAAGAGCTAACCCTTTAGAATCAGTAGCTATTACACATGAAACATTCCCAGTTATGTTTAATAGTTATGTTCTATTAGTTAAATCAAAAAATTACAACCAAATAATTCCCTAAATCATTTTATTCCCAATTAAAGCTGCACATTAAATTTAAGAAGATTGTTTCATCACTTAATGATTATGTGGAAAACCCACCATTTGCCCTATTTCTTAAGTAAAAAATCTATTTCTCATCACGAACCTAATATGCTCTACATCAAATACTCAAAATCCATACCAATAGATATAGATACCTAAGAAATGATGTTAGTTGAAGTTATTTCACAATTTATGATAAATATTATTATATTCTGTATACTTTATGTAATCATCTACGAAATTACTACAAATATAATACTTGATTATGAATAATTCCAAAAAAAAATCAATATTTCATATAAAAGTATTTTCAGTGAATAATATTGTCAAACAATATCATTTTTAGAAATTCTTTACACTTTCATACAATATCAATCATTTATTGATTTGTATGGCATGTTTTAATGCTTCGTCGGCTCTCTTCTCCCCGCTGTTCATTTGTACTTCCTGTTTCGCTAAGCCATTCAGTAAGGTCGTTCTTTGTCTTCGTTCCTCAGCCTACAGCACTCCCTACTTCATTGGCTTATCAAAAACAGCAGGTACCATTGCCATCGGGCATAGTTTATTTTGTTCATTCCCTTGGCCTATCTCTTTCTTTTTCTCCTTACTCCCCTAGCCTATTTTAGACAAAAAAGCACAAATAACTCAAGCTTTTTTTAAGCTAATGAGTTCCTGTTCTAAGCTTTTTAACTTATTTTTTTTCTGAGTCAATTCTGACAGTATTTTTTCTCTCTTTTTTTCAAATGCTCTAGTTGACATTTCAAACTCTTTTGGGAATTTTTGCCTTAAAATAGGTGGGACAATTTTTTGAAAAGAGACTGACTCCATAAGCATTTGTTCCAAACTATTATAGTACTTTGCAAAAATGCTGTGTGTTGTTTGTAAGTCCTGATAAATGCTATCTGCTACTTGTCTATGTGTATTAATTAATTGTAACATCAATGGTAGGTTGGCTTCATACTCTTTTTGTTCTAACTCACTTAGCAAATCTGGCAAAACCTTTTCAATTTCATTTTTAAGCAAATTGATATCAAAAACAAGATTTTTGATTTGTTGCTGTTGGTGTTTGTTTTCTAAAATATCACTTTTCCAACCTTGTTGTAAAAACTCAATTAAAAATCCTGCTTTGCTTTCTACTTTTCCAAGTTTGGCTTTTTGTTCTACATATTCGATGGTACTGGAAAGGTGAATTGTTCCATATTGTTGAATGTACTGTTTAGCCTTGTTTTCTGCAATGCCCCATTTGCTCAATTCATTCAAAATAATTGTGTGTTCATTAGAAATATTTGAGGGGTTTGTTTCTATTTGTTCACTTGGTATTTGTTCACTTTCTTCTTGCTCATTTGGACTTGTCATAATGGGTGCATCTTCCATCAATTCTAGGACTTCAGAAGGAAGCTGTTTGGGAACATTTTCAGACATAAAAAACTTTAATGAATGAATGCGTCTATTAATTTTTTCTTCTACCTTAAACTTGAACTTAACATCTGTAAATTTGCTCAATTCCTCTTGTGCAGGAGTCAATACTCTACGCTTAAAATCTTGAAATCGCTCATATCTTCCCTGTAATGCCAACTGAAATTTTAGCTTTTCAATAGTAATAACAAAGCTTCCTTTAAACTGATATCGCTTCATTAGCTCATACATTTTGATGGAATTAGGCGACAAACTAAAGGTATAAAAGAGACTATATTTGGTAAAATGACTCTTTAATTGGAGTAAGTATTTTTTCAAATCAGGGTGAAAATAGAAGGAAAATCGACCTGTTTTTTTGTCTCTTCGGAGCTTTGTAAGCCATACAACTTGGTGTTCATAACGTTCATCCTCCCAACGAATAGGGCTAGTATTTAACTGATTCATAATGTGAAAAACATCTTCTTTGCTCTTTACACGCTTTTTTCCATCCAAATTGGCAATTTGCCTAATATCGTCATAATGAAGGTCAAATAGTGGGAATTTACTGTTGTCGTCTTTAAGCTGTGCAATCAAATAAAGTAGCACAATCGAAGCTGCTTTTGGCAGATTATAACTGGTCAATTCGATTAATTCATTCGACTTTTTGATCTGAATGTGGTTCATTTCATTGTTCATAAGCTGGGCTAATTTGCAAAAATTTGACTTGCAAAAATAGCAAAAAGCGACAACATAAAAAATAACTTGTCACACTTTCAGAAGCACATACAAGGTGTGACAAGTAGATTTATAGCTTGTCACACTTTCAGAGGTATCTGTCACACTTTTAATTTCAAAGCAGAGACTTATCCACAAGTTATCCACAATTAAAAAACGGATAACTTCTATAATTATCAGCAAAATACAAATAATATACTTATAAATACGAAATCACTTTTTTTTCTCAGAGGTATTTGTCACACTTTCGAGAGGTATTTGTCACACTTTCGGGAGGTATTTGTCACACTTTCAGAGGTATCTGTCACACTTTCAGAGGTATCTGTCACACTTTCAGAGGTATCTGTCACACTTTTAATTTCAAAGTAGGCACTTAACTTGCTGAAAATCAATAGGTTAAGTCGATTTTTCAAAACCCCCTATAAGATATAATAGTATTAATCTAATAATAAACAACAACAATTTATAAGCCTACGGCGTTGTTGTTGTTTTTTTATTTTTATATATTTTTTTTATATGTGTTTTTGCCTTTTTCAAAATTTATTTTTCAATTTTTCGAGATAGAGTTCGTTTATTTATATCTCAGACTACTATTTGTTGCAAAGTTCTTTCGTTAAAATAAATATTTATTTTTTCCTAAAGTTTGAAAGATAAGTTTGGATGGCTGTTTCGATGAAAGAATCTTGGGTCTTGTGGTGCTTGTACGCCTGATTTGCCAAAACCTGCTTCATTTGCTGCTTGATTTCCGCCTGAATTCGGACCGAAATTTTGACATATTCCACATTTTCTTTCTTTTCGGACTTGGGTCCTGGTTTCTTTTTGCCATTTTGAGCCATTTTAAGGGCTTTTTTCGGACTTTTTTGCTCTTTCTGGTACTTACTATCGTCTTGAGCCTTTTGAGGGCTTAAAACGGCTTTATTTTGATTCAGGATTTCTTCCGTTTTCTTGGGTTTCAAATTCAGATTGCCCAAAGAAGCTTTTTTGGTTGTTTTGTTGTTCTGTGCCATAGTGGATTTATTTTCAATTAACTAGTTTATTTTGCCATTTTGCCATTTTGCCATTTTGCCA